>JANLWR010000941.1:0-4092 GCA_031364625.1 Deinococcales bacterium
TGACCGAGTAGCTGTCCCAGTAGGGGCCGCCACAGTTCGCGCAGCTCCCCATGGAGATCACGTACTTCGGCTCGGGCATCTGCTCGTACAAGCGCCGGATGGCCGGGGCCATCTTGTCGGTCACCGTCCCGGAGATGACCACGAGGTCGGCCTGGCGGGGGCTGGCCGGGAAGGGGATCACCCCGAGGCGCATGACGTCGTAGCGGGGCGAGGCGAAGGCCGCGCCCATCTCGATCGCGCAGCAGGCCAGACCCCACTGGTACACCCACAGGCTGTAGCTGCGCCCCATGTTGAACAGCGACGTGAGTGGTTTGGGCAGACGCCCTTTGTCGACAAGACCCATGTGGTTACACCCAGCGCAGAACGCCCTTGCGCCACGCGTACACGAGGCCAAGGAGCAGGACGAAGACGAAGATACCCATCTCGACGAGGCCGAAGCCGCCGTACCGTTCGAGTTGGGTTGCCCAGGGGAACATGAAGACCGCCTCCACGTCGAACACCACGAAGAGCAGGGCGAAGATGTAATAGCGCACCTGACTCTGCGACCAACCGTCACCGACCGGGTTCACGCCGCTCTCGTACGCGATCGACTTGTCGGCGGAGGGCTTGTTCGGTCGCAGCAGCGCCGAGATACCGAGGAGGAGGCTCGCAAGCACCAGAGCAATGGCGGCGAACCAGACCACGGTGAGGTAGTCACGCAGGAATTCGGACATCGATTTCGACGCTACTACGCCGTGTGAACGGCATCACAAATGGTGCGGTCAGGACGGCGGCAGCGCCTGGGTGGCGTCGAGCCACCAGGCGACCCCGGACTCGAGCTGCTCGGTGGTCATGCCACCTGCGTACATGGCTCCTGAACGAGCCGCCGTGCCCCGATTCTGCTGCGCGTACTCGACGGCTTCGGCCAGGTCGGCGGCGAAGTTCCGCACCACCCCGGGCTGCGTGTTGGGCCGGGTGACGCAGAAGTGCACGGCCACCGGCTTCTGCAGACCGTTCAACCGCCAACGTCGCGTGGCCAGGAAGTCGTTCACGAGGAAGATGTCGAGCCCGCTCTCGTCGGTGGTCGTGAACGCGACGTTGAAGAACGGGTCGCCCAGGACACGCAGCTCGGGGATGCCGTCGACCACCGCACGGATCTCGGCCGCAGTGCGGAAGATGTCGGCAGCGATGGCCAGGTAGCCGTCGCGGCCGAGCGACACCATCGAGGCCCACGCCGCAGCGATGATGCCACCGGAGCGGGAACCGCTCATGCCCGGCGAGGTGTACGCGCCACCGGGCCAGTCGGGGACGATGAAGACCTGGATTGGGGTAAAGAGGTGGCGGTGATTACCGACGCCAGATTTTCTGGGGTCAGCACCGGTGCGTGCATCGGGCACGTCAGCCCAGAAGCTTTGGCTGGCGGCGCTATCGGTAAAATTCGGAACGGCGATTTGATCGAGATTGTGATCGATACCAGCAACCTGACAGGCTCAATCAATTTTGTCGGAACTTTTGAGGCTCGGGTGACGGCACTTGAAGGCACACGAATTCTGAAGGCTCGAGCCGCCCGAGATGATCTGTCTGCGCATCCATTACTGCCAGACGACACCAAGCTTTGGGCGGCATTGCAAAACGCCAGCGGCGGTGTTTGGGGCGGCTGTGTTTACGATGCCGATTTGGTGACGGCGGCGCTCGCTCGAGGTTTAAAGGATCAACTCAAAACCTAAACTCGAGGCTTGAACTGGACTTGACACGAGACTTTTGTGGCTAGAAGTTTCTATCTGATTCGCAAACTCGAGTTTCAGACGCTATTTTTGCGGTTTTGTCTGTCCCCCAAGTTGGGGGTAGAAAGCAATATTATTTCGGGTATAACTGAACCCATAATTTGAAAACCAAATTGCTAAAACGCGATTGGATTCACAAGTTTTACAATTTACTTAAGTTAGATTCTTGGGTATTATACTGGCGGTATCACACAGCAATTCAGCATTCAAAAACCAAGCTGCTCTTTCAAATGAACAGACTCACCTTGCAAATACAGCTACTCTTCAAAATGATTCGGAGTCTTTCATGCGAAAATATCAGGTCGGTTGGATTGGGTTGGTACTTGCGATTGTCTTGATGATCTCGAGTGCCGATGCTGCTTATGTGCTGCGAAAATCGGTCATCACAAACGGCGCCATGACTTTCACTGGAAACACCCTGGGTTTAAGCAAGGCAAGCACTGTCAATGCTCAAGGCACTTTGGGTTCAATCGGTACGTTTATCACCACCGATACGACCTCGCAAGATATTGTACCGGCACCTGGGGCGGGCAACACGGCATTTGGGTTTGGCACTACCAACGATTGGACCAAGAATTCTTCTGCTGCCAATTTGGTCATTCCAACGGGCGCAACCGTTGTGTACGCCGAGTTGATCTGGGGTGGCAGTTACAATTACGGCTCGCAAAATGTGACCGCCAGCCTGGGGAGTGCCGTCAAACTTACCACTCCAGACGGGGTTGTGCGTTCGATTGCACCTGCGGCAGCCACAACATTTACCTTGACGAATCCTAATTTTTATGTGCGAAGTGCAGATGTCAGTAGTTTTGTTAGCGCTGGCGGCAAATACATTACGGGTGCTGTGCCAGCCACCGAAATTGCCAGTGAAAACAATGCCAATAACGCAGGTTGGACGCTGGCTGTGATTTACTCTAAACCGGGTTTACCCTCGAGAAACATGAACGTCTTTGTCGGAGCGGAAATCGGTGGCGGCGCGGTTGCCACCATCACTGGTTTTTGCACACCGACTTCAGCCACACAAGCTGGACGTTTGATGGTCTCGGCGTTGGAAGGTGATTCGGGTTTGGGTGGCGATCAGATGAAGTTTGGCAGCGCAAACCCGCCAACCACCAACTTAACTGGTCCAAACAACCCTGTTAACAATTTTTTTCTTGCCCAGATCAATTCCGATTCTGGTGCGCTCGACACCACAGGAACTTTTGGTACTCTCAACCACACCAATGCCTCCAACGTGGTCGGAGCGCGTCAAGGTTGGGACATCACCAATGTGGACATCTCGAGCGCACTGATTTCGGGGCAAACCACCGCCTATGCCCAAGGCACAACTTCGGGCGATCAGTACGTGATCTCGAGTTTGGGAATGCAGATCGATGTTGGTGCGCCAAAATTTCCAGTCACCGTTAAGACCGCAGACAAAGCCAATGCTGCCCCGGGCGATGTCCTGACTTACACGGTAAAACTGGACAACACCACCGGCAGTGCCAACGCTTCAAATGTGGTTTTCAAAGATGCTGTGCCGCCCGGGACGGGTTTTGTCGCGGGGAGTTTTACCGTCAACGGCACTGCTCAAGCCGCCGCCGACCCCACCTCGGCGGGAGGCGTGAATATTGGCACGGTCAATGCGGGTAGCGTCACCACCGTGACTTTTAAAGTCAATGTCAACAGCGTCCCAGCCTCACCAGCCGCCGCAAAATACGCCAACAGTGCCAGTTGGTCATACGACTTTATCAGTTGTGCGGGTCAGCCCACGACTCTTGGCAGTGTCACCACCGACCCTGCCACCACCAATGCCCCGCGTCTCGAGCCAGTCAAAAGCGTTGCGCCGACAGGTGCGGTGCTGCCAAACAGCACGTTAACTTATACCATCAACGTGCCAAACACGGGGCTTGCGTCGACCAGCGCGGCAACCTTCCTGGAGAGTATCCCTGCTGGTACGACCTATGTGGCGGGCAGCACGACCTTAAACGGCGTGGCTGTCCCCGATGTTTCTGGCGCGATGCCGTATTTGAGCAGCAAGACCATCAACTCGAGCGGGCAGGCGGCGGGTGTGGTTGTGGCTGGGGCGAGTGCGACCATCGTTTTTAAAGTCACCGTCAATCAGTTCAGTTCTGGCACGGTCACCAACACCGCCACCGTAGATCAGGACGGCGCTGGCATTGTGCCAGCCGTCAATGCCAGCGCCAGCAACACCGTGCAACTGATCAGCGACCTCGAGATTGTCAAAACCGCCAGCCCAAACCCGGTGGTGATTCGGGGCAATTTGACCTACACCCTGAGTGTCAAAAACAATGGTTTAAGCAATGTCACAGGCGCAACCGTGACCGACAAC
>JANLWR010000952.1:0-5850 GCA_031364625.1 Deinococcales bacterium
TAAAACCCGAAAACATTCGTGTCACCGAAATTGGAAGTGCCAAACTGATGGATTTTGGACTGGCAAAAACGCTCGAGGGTAGCGTGGCGCTCACCCGAGAAGGCGCGGTGGTCGGCACGGTCTTGTACATGGCGCCCGAACAATGCCGAGGGCAGCAACTCGATTACCGCGCTGACCTGTACGCCCTGGGTGCGGTACTTTTTAGCGCCTTGACAGGACGACCGCCTTTTCTGGGCGAAGGCATCGTGCAAGTCATCATGCAGCACATTCAAGGCACACCGCCAGCCCCAAAAGATGTCAACCCGAACGTGCCCGAAAGCTTGAACGCACTGGTCTTGCAAATGCTGGCAAAAAATCCGCTCAACCGTCCGCAAAGCGCATTTGCCGTCAAAGAAGCGCTGCTTGCCTCGCTGGAAGCAAATCTTCAAAACACCGTCGAAATCTCGAGCGAAATTGCTCGAGCCGACGCGATACTGATTGCACCGTTGATCGGACGAGACAGTGAAATCACGGCTTTAAACAACTTCCTCGAGTCTGAAACGGGTTTGATTGCCGTGACTGGCGATGTTGGCGTGGGCAAAACCAGGTTGCTCAGGGCATTGGGCGAGCGCTTGCAAGGGGTAGGCAAACGACTGGTGATTGCCGAAGCCATCTTTGATGACCCCACACCGTTCGGCACCATCTCGAGGTTGATTGCCAGCTTGGGCAAGCACCACGGCAGCGTGATTGAAAACCTGTCCGACAATGCCAAAGGCGAACTGGGGCGCATCTCGAGCCGCTTGGGTTTTGTACCCGCCAGCGACAGCAACCTGCCGCCCGAAGTGGCGCGTTTAAAACTGTTTGAAGCCTTCACCGAACTGCTCGAGCAGATTTCCAAAACCTCAGTCCTGGCGTTTGAAAACCTGCACTGGGCAGACTCGAGCACCTTAGAGCTTCTGGCACACAGCAGCCGCGCCCTCGAGAATGCCAAAATTATTATTTCGTACCGCCTTGAAGACTTGCCCGAAAACACCACATACCCCAAAGGTTTAAATCCAAAACGTACTGTTCATCTCGAGCCACTGTCCGAACCTTTAACCCTCGAGTTGCTGCGGGCATTGATGGACGACGAACTTGACCCCGCCCTAGAAGTCGAACTGGTGTCACGTGCGGGCGGCAACCCCTGGGTGCTCGAGGAACGCCTGAAAGCCATGCTCGAATCGGGCGCGGTCTACAGACGTGCCGGTGTTTACGAATGGAATCGAAACCTGACAGGCTTGCCCGAAACCCTGAACGACCTGCTCAGTCACCGCATCACCGCGCTGCCACAACCCGCGCTCGAGTTCGCCCGAGCCGCCAGCGTTCTGGGCAACGCGTTCTTGTTTGAAGACGCTCGAGCGCTGCTCGACTGGTCAGACGATGCCGCCCTCGACGCGCTCGAGACGCTGGTACGCGCCAAACTGATGATCGAAACCCCAGGCACGAACGGCGAAGGTTTCAGGTTCACGCATCCCAGTTACGCCGAACTGCTGGGCAATGGCTTGATGAGCCTTAAACGCCGCCGCCTACACGCCAAAGCCGCCACACTGCTCGAGACTCGAGCCGCGCCACTCGAACTGACCGAACATTATCTTGAGGCTGGCATGTTTGAGCAAACCCTGCAAAAAGGCTTAGAGGCAGGGTTAGCCGCGCAAAATGCTTTCGCCTACCCGCAAGCTGAACGTGCCTACCGCATGGCACTGACCGCCAGCAGCAAACTCGAGGGTGAACGCCTAGCGACGATGCGCGTGCGGCATCAACTGGCAGAAGTTTTATCGTTCATGGGACGCAACGACGAAGCCATAGAACTCTGGAAAACCGTGATGGACAGCGCCGAATTGCTCGAGGGTGGATTGGAAGCATCCTTGAATGCTCGAGTCAGCGTTGCCAAAGCCTTACGCTTGCGCGGTTCTTTGGATGAAGCATTGCGGCTGGTTGGCGAACCCAAACGCGAAGAACCCGCCTATGCTGCATTGTGTCTCGAGCAAAGCGCGATTTTACGAGAGCGGCAGGATATTCGGCTGGCAAAACATGCTGGACTCGAGGCGTTGAGTGCTTCTAAACAGGCAAACGATTTTGTTGGGCAAGCTTTAGCGATAATGGAATTGGCGCTTATTGAACGTGAGCAAGGAAGATTAAAGCGATCTGAATACTTGCTGGAATTGGCGATTCTTCTAGCAAAACAATCTGAAAATTATCATTTGCTTGCAAGAACTTGGAACGATTTAGGAGTGACATTTTTTGCCCAGCAGCGAATTACTGAAACGACCTTGGCGTGGGAAAAAGCTGTAGGTTTTGCAAATCAAACTGGTGATGTCAAAATAGAGATTACCACTGGAATCAATATCGCCCTCATCGAAATGGATAACGGTGATTTTCTACAAGCCAAAACACGTCTTCATCGTTCACTTTCACTTGCAAAGCGTAGTAGTATCATCAATTTTCAACCATATGCGATATTCAATGCTGCCATATGTGAATACGCTCTTGGAAATCTCGAATATGCTCGAACTCAATTAGAACAGATTCGTGACCATCAGCTTGAATCACTTGCTCGAGGTTGGATTACACGCATTACACTTGAGCTTGGTGATGGCTTTATTGCAGATTTACCGATCATTGATATTTTCGCGGGTGAAGATTTGTTTGGCTTACTTCAAGTACAACACGCACTCTCATTCGGTGATTATGAAAAAGCGTTTGAATTGACACAAACACAAAGAAACGATTGGTTCTGGTTGCTTGCAAACCTTCATGCTGCTTGGCGTTTAGGGAAACATACTCACGAGATGCTCGAGGTTGTTTTACAACCTCCTGCCGATTGCGAGGCAATGCTTGCAGCAGAACTGACAAATCAGTACAAACAGTTTGCCCGCTTGGTATTTCAAGACCATTGGGATACAGCCACTCAAACCCAACTTCGTGTTTTAGTGAAAGAGTACCAAGCTTCCGCGATTGGCTTACTGGCTCGAGATGTCGCCCTGTCTTTAGTCGAAAGTGATTAAATCTCGTTCTGGACGTTTTTAAACCTCTTAAAGCCTGATTTCTTAAACGACTTTGTTAGACTGTGGTCAAGAGTCATTCTTGGGAGGTTTAAACTCATGAAATTAAGTGGATTTGCTTTAAGTATTTTAGCCTTAGGATTATTGGTTTCTTGCGGACAAAAAATAACAACCGACGATGCCAAATTGCTTGAAAGTGTTGCCCCAAGTGTTGTTGATGCAAGCATTCAAAAAATTGGTGGGGTCGCAGTTAGCTCTGTATCCACCCCCATCGATCTTGAGCCACTGGCAAAACTCCCCACGGTTTTTGCTCGAGCTTTCGCCCCAGAAGTCGCAAGCATCCTTGCCAAAACCAATACTTCAAATTTGCTCACCTCGAGTTTAAGTGCAAGCTTGCAAAACTTGCGCTCTGGGCGATTAGAAACCATGCAGACAAGGGCTGGCTCGAGTTGTGGGCAAGACGCAAACGCTGCCGATGCCGATCAGGATGGCATTCCTGATTCGATTATCAACTACGCTTATGATTGTTTATCCAATGGCGTTCAAACCACGGGAACGATCACGGTCAAAGACAATTACACCACTGGCAATGGCGATGGTCCTTACGAAGTGCATCTCAAAAAATTGAAAGTTTTGGATGTCAACCCGCAAAGCTCAGACTTCAATGTTTCGATCACTTTAGACCTTGACCTTGATCTGAAATCAACCACCGCGCCGTATGCAGTTTCTGAAGGTATTTCGATTACCCTCAAACCAGATGACACCAAACCCGAATTTGTCACGGTTGGGTTTAGCTCGAGTCTAAAGTACGCACCAGACAGCACGTCAAACCCATTTAATGGTCAGGGCGCGATAGAGTCCAGCTCGAGTTTCAATTTTGCGTACAACGTGAAGGACAATGCGGGTAAAACTTTTCAAGCGAATAAAACCTTCAAACTAGCCGCCAATGTGCATCGCAACAAACCAGCTTGTGCTTCAGGCGGCGATGTGGAAATGGATTCGGGCAGCATTCAGTTCTCTGATGACGCTGGCAATTATGTTAAAACCTCGAATGTTTCTTGTAATTCCTCGAGTTGGACTTGGGATACCAACGTCAAATAATCTCGGGTTTTAACATCGAACGGTCTTTCGCATCTCGAGAGACCGTTTTTTCGTACTTGTGGGCTTCATGCCTCAGGCGCTATTCTGGGACACCAAGACTTTGAAAGGTGGTAATCATGACCATGATCGCTCCAGAAAAACCCGTCACAACCAAGACGCAAACGCTGCTTGACGCTCGAGCGCAGCACATTCCGCGTGGGGTCAGCGCGTTAACCCCACTTTTTGCCGCCAGGGCTGAGGGCGCGAAACTCTGGGATGTCGAAGGGCGCGAATTTATTGATTTCGCGGGTGGCATTGGCGTGCTTAACATTGGTCACGCGCACGCAAAAGTTCAGGCGGCGGTGAGGGCGCAACTCGAGAATTTTACGCACACCTGCTTTCAGGTGGTGGCGTATGAGTCTTACATCAAACTGGCAGAAAAATTGAATGCGCTCGTGCCGCAAAAAGCGGGGCAGACCAACAAAACGTTTTTTGTCAGCACTGGCGCTGAAGCCACCGAGAACGCCATCAAAATTGCCAGGGCGTTCACGAACCGTCCTGGGATCATCAGTTTTGACTCGAGTTTTCATGGACGGACTTTAATGGGTATGAGTTTGACGGGCAAGCAAAAACCGTACAAGCAAAACTTTGGTCCGTTCGCGCCAGAAGTGTACAAAACGCCGTTCCCGATGCCGTATCAGGGCATTACGACCAAAGACGCGCTGGCTGGACTCGAGCATCTGTTTGACACCCAAGTTGCGCCCGAGCAGGTTGCGGCAATCATCATCGAACCCGTGCAGGGCGAGGGCGGTTTTAATCCTGCACCTGCGGCGTTCATGCGCAGCTTGCGCAACATTTGTGACAAGCACGGCATTGTCTTTATCGCCGACGAGATTCAATGCGGTTTTGGTCGCACGGGCAAAATGTGGGCTTACGAGCACAGTGGCATCATTCCCGACCTCGTGACAATCGCCAAAAGCCTCGCAGGGGGCTTGCCGCTGGCGGCGGTCACTGGACGTAGCGACATCATGGACGCGCCACATCCTGGAGGCTTGGGCGGCACATACGCGGGCAACCCTCTGGCGTGCGCCGCAGGTTTGGCAGTGCTCGAGATTTTTGAGGAAGAAAAGATTCTCGAGCAAGCCGTAACGCAGGGCGAATACCTCGAGCGTGAACTGAAAGCCTTGCAAGCCGATTTTCCAATGATCGGTGACGTGCGCGGGCTTGGCGCGATGATGGCGATAGAACTGGTCAAAGATTTGGAGAAGAAAACCCCTGATGCGGACGGGGCAACCAAGGTCGTGAATGCCGCGCTCGAGGGTGGGTTGATTGTCATTAAGGCTGGTATGCACGGCAATGCGATTCGGATTCTTGTACCGCTCAATGCCAGTCAGTCAGAACTCGAGGCTGGGTTTAAAATTTTGCGTAACGCTTTTCAGACGGTGTACAAGAAGTAATTCAGAAAAACGTATGGGCAAATTCTCGCTTAAACTCTCACCCGGCGAGCAAGATCACCACCCTCTCTCGAGCCAAGAACTAGGGCGCAGCAAGCAGCGCCCCTACGAAGCTCAAAACACATAATGGACGCCAACGAACCAAAGCATTTCAAACTGCTAAAACCTAAATTCGTTTCATAAATTATGGGAATTAAACTCCCTTCTCTCCTGGGAGAGAAGGGTCGGGGATGAGGGGAGACCGAGCAATCGCTCGAGTCTCTACACAAGGAGATTCTTCATGACCAAAGTAGCCA
>JANLWR010000960.1:0-10859 GCA_031364625.1 Deinococcales bacterium
GTCACGACTTTTTATACTGCCAGCCGCACGAAGCTGCTCGAGTTCCGCACGTAACTTCTTTAGTTTAGCAGGAGTCATGATATTATCAGTGATATTGTATGCACTTAATGTGATAAAATCAAGCCGTCCAACAGGCGGTTTGCTTATCCTTCAGTTATGCCAATCCGAACGCTCTACCACAACCTAAAGCACCTTTTGGTCATATCAATCGAATTTCTGATATACCCATTCGAGTTGCGCCGTTCATTGCCACACTGGTTTTTGCGGCTCGAGCTTGGGGGCGTGAGATGCCAAAGTTGATGGTGGCGTATCACTTGCGGCGTGCAGCCTCAATCAAGCCAAACCCAAAGCCCTGGCGCGACTGACCGCCCCCATGCGGTCTTGCACCTCGAGTTTCTGGTACAAACGCTCCAAATGGTCTTTGATGGTTTCTGGACTGACCCCCAGCGCCCTGGCAATCTCTTTGTTTTGCAAACCTGTCACCAAGTGCTTTAACACCTCGAGTTCTCGGGTCGTGAGCTTCGGCAGATGCACCACCGGAAAATGCCTGAAATTGGGTTGGTCAAGCATTTTGTTGATTAAACGAGCCAATTCGCTGGCTTCGGTTTCTTTGCTGACAAACCCCGCCGCGCCCGCACTTCGAGCCGCCTCGACCAAGGCGGGTTCGGAGAACGTGGTCAGCATGATGATGCGCAAACTCGGAATTTGAGCGGAGATTTGCTTGCAGGCTTCGAGTCCATCCAAGCGCGGCATTTTCACGTCAAGCAATGCAGCTTCTGGGCGCATTGACAGGCATTTTTCAATTGCATCCTGACCATCAAAAGCTTCGGCAACCACATCAAAACCAAGGCTTTTCAGGCTATAACTGAGTCCCACCCGAAAAAGCGGGTGATCGTCGGCAATCAAAATTCTGGGCATTAACCCACCTCCTGCAACGAAATTCGCAATTTTGTACCACTCGAGCTTGGCAGACTCTCGAGCATACCACCGTGCGCGGCGGCAATGCGCTGCGCGATGAACAGCCCCAAACCGCCCGTGCCAGACGTGTACTGTTGCCCCGCAAGTTCGACATGCTGGGTGTTGAACGGCATTGCCAGTTCTTCCAGGCTGGTCGGCAAACCCACGCCATCGTCAATCACGGTTAAACTTGCGCCGTCCACCAGCAAACTGACCTTGTGCGTGGCGTAACGAATGGCATTGTCCAAAAGGTTTGAAACCGCCCGCTCGAGTTCGGGTTTGGAGGTCAGGGCGTGCCCAGTTCCCGTCGCCTCGAGTTCAATCTGACGCTCAGAAGCCCGTGCCGCAAAACGAGCCACAAGACCATCAGCGAACAGTTTTAAATCCGCAGGCTCGAGATTGAGTTGCACATCCTCGCGTTCAAATCGGTGCGCGTCCACCATTTTTTGCACCAATGCCAGCAACGCTTCGTTCTCGGCTCGCAGGCTCGAGACCAACTGCACGCGTTCGAGCCTGCTGAGGTTGTCGTTGGATTTGATCACCTCGAGCACGTGATTGCCCGCGATGATCGGGGTTTTCAGGTCATGCACCAGCGTCGCCATAAACGCGCCCCTTTTGCCCTGCTCGAGCCGCAGTGCATCGAGTAAACTGCTGAACGCCGCCCGAAGGGTGCGCACCTCTGGCGGCAAATTGTCGATGCGCTCGAGTTGAATTTCATTGAGGCGCTGCTTGCTTTTGGCAAGCTGTGCCACCTCATCACGCAGCGCATTGATAGGACTTAAAAGAGACCTCGAGACCACAAAACCAGTGAACGCCGAAATCAATGCCACAAACGCCAACCAGGCAATCACAGCCCCGTCTAAAGCTTGACCAACGCGGGGCAAATACAACAATGCCATAAAGACGATTGGCATCAACGCCAGCGCTGTCACCACCACCGCCAGCGTAAACGTCAAACTTGGCACTCGAGAGGCAAGAGCCGGCAACTTTAAACGCAATTTTTGTGGTTTGAACTCCGACACGCCTTTAGTCTACGCGAGTCTGACCTCGAGCGTCCTCCCATCTTGGGGGATGGGATTTACCCGAGGTATTTTTCCCAGATCGGATCGAGCTTCGGCGCTTGCCCGTAAGCGCTCGAGAAAACAAATTTTGGCGCGTACGGCTCGCGGGTGAGTTTCATTTTGGCTTCAAATGGCGTGCGGTCGCGTTTCTTGGAGTTGCATTCACGGCAGGCGGTGACAATATTTTCCCAGGTGTTCTTGCCGCCCCTCGAGCGCGGCACAACGTGATCAAGCGTCAGGTCGCCGCCGACCTTACCGCAAAACTGGCAGGTGTGGTTGTCGCGTCTGAAGACGTTACGGCGGTTGAACGCAATGTGATAACGCGGTGGACGTTTGACGTAACGCCGCAGTCGAATCACGCTCGGCACGCTGATGCTGGTGCTTGGCGAGTGCAGAAACTGCGAACCATCTTCGACCCGTTCGGCAATTTCGTGCATCAACAGCGTAATTGCCCGTTTGATCGAGCAGACATGCAAAGGCTCAAAGCTGGCGTTCAAAACCAGCACCATCGGCGCGTTCAGGTTCAAACCCTTGCTTGGCGGGCTGACGCCTTCAAACGCATCGTGTGGGTCATACGGCAAGCCATGCGCACCAACCTCGAGCATGTTTGGAGTCTCGAGTTGCCGTGATTGGTTTTGGCTCTTGGTGCGTGGCATAGAACAGTTTATACCCGTTTTGAGGCTTAATTCCGTCAGCTTGGTTGCTTATTGATTGGGTTTTAGACTACGCCAAATACACAAAAACGGCGAGACAAAATCTCGCCGTTTTTGTTGAAAGCTCGAGGTTTAGAATTTCGACCAGAGCAATTGGTTGGTGACTTCGTGATGAAATTGAATCTCAGGGATTTTGATGATCGCGCCGAGTGATTTGGCGCAACGATCCGCTTGCATCAATTTCAGTTCGGCAAACTTAGATTGCACCTCAGGGGTTAACAAGCTACCAATATACTTGCTCTTTTCAAAGCTCGAGATTGCATCATAAATGTTGCTTGGCAGGTAACGGCTCTTGCTGGTGGCTTTGCGCTCGTCCAGCGGACCATTTAAGCCGGCGTTGAACAAGCTGTAAAAGGTCAAGTACGGGTTGGCATCTGGCGCAACGGAGCGCACCTCAACACGGGCGCTCTTTTCGTTACCGATAGGCACGCGCACCATGCTGCCACGATCAACCGCGCTGGCTTTGATCTGGTTTGGCGCTTCAAAGTGCGGGTCGAGACGGCGGTAGCTGTTGACGCTCGAGTTGAGGATAAGGCAAACGTCAAGCGCGTTGGTCAGGATGCGATTGATGAAATCCCAACCGAAGTCTGACAAGCCTTCACGCCCTTTGGCGTCGTACATCAGGTTCTTGCCTTTTTTGGAGAGGCTCATGTTGGTGTGCATACCGCTGCCGTTGACGCCCGTGACTGGTTTGGGCAGGAAGCTGGCGGTCATGCCCATCTTCGCCGCAACCTGACGCGAGAGCAGCTTGTAGAGTTGCACTTGGTCGGCAGCCACGGTCGCTTCGGCATACGAGAAGTTCATCTCGAATTGGCTTGGCGCAACCTCTGGGTGATCCTTTTCGTTTTCAAAACCCATCGCACGTTGCACTTCGGCAGCCGCATCGATGAACAAGCGCAGTTCATCACCGGGCAGACTGCTGTAATAACCACCCTCGGAGGCGTACTCGAACGCACCCGTGGTGTTGTAATGACGCTCCGCATCACGACCTTTAAACAAGAAACCTTCGATTTCGGTGGCAACATTGGCAACCGTGCCATCTTTTTTGTACAAGCTGTTGGTGAAATCTTTCAAACGACCACGCATGTCGGCGGCAAACGCGCCGCCGTCCTTCTCGCGGACTTCACCAAACACCAAAACTTTACCCGAACCGAACACGTCCGAAGGCAACCAGTAAAAGGCGGGCCAGTCAATCGCAAGCCGCAAATCAGACTCGGACTGCGCCGTGAAACCACGGATGCTCGAGCCGTCAAACGTCAGGTTGTCGGCGCTTTTGATAAGGAATTTCTTGTCGTAATCGAGCATGTGCAAACGACCCTCGAGGTCGCTGAAACAAACCGTGACGGCTTTGATGCCTTTTTCGTCAGCAAGGTACTTGATGCGTTCTTCTTGAATTTTGCCCGCATCTTTGCGGTTAAGGCGATCAGCTTTGGCTTGGAGGTTTAACTCCTCGAGTTTCTCGTAAGGCAGGTCGAGGAAAGTACGCAATTCGCTCATTTTGGTCTCCTTAAAGCAATTTTTGCCCGAAAAGCATTCGGATGAGCTAAAACGTATCACATTTTCAGAAAAAATAGCAACTTGTACCAAAGATTTAGTGCAAATGTCACCAAAGCAGTGAACACTTTGATAATCTACAAACTCGAGGGTTAACAAAAAAAGAAGCTCGAGATGAATTCACCTCGAGCTGGACGTTCAATTTGATTTAGTAGTTACTCTTTCTTCTCTCATCCCCAACCCTTCTATCAACATCGAGAGAAGGGAGTTTAGGTTTTTTACATGTGTGGCTCGAGGTTCTTGCTTGTACGGTAAATGCAGTCTCAGTTTTTAAACAGCAGGTTTCTCGAGCGCCCCAACCGCTTCCTTAATGCGTCGCAAAGTGTAATACGCCGTGTTCGAGCGTTGCCGCATCAAAGCCTCGCCGACCACCCTGGGGATGATGTCTTGTTGCACGCCCAGAATATGCTCTATGGTTTCGCCCGTTAAATTCTCCACAAACAAAGTCGTCAAGGCTCGAGTGAGGGTCGTAACCTCATGCCCAACCGTTGCCGCGAGTTTCACGCCGTCGCCATCGCGCTTCACGAACAAACCCACCACGTCCAAACACTCGTGGTCTTTGCGAACATCTTCGACATCCCAGACTTCATCCTCTTTGGGTGCGAACTTGGGAAGGCTGTCCGCGAGGGAAATAAGCCCTTGAATCTTGGTTTCTTTGGGCAGGTGCTCGAATAATTTTACGGTACTCTCGAGGGTTTCTAAACTCATGGGTGCAGTGTAACTCGAGAAACGGGTTGTGAGTGTTGCGAAAGTAGCGAACAGAGATTTCGCAATCAAAATGATACTTTTGGAAGTAGGAGGCGAAATCCATGGCATTGCTTGCTGAAGAACTTGTACAGGAATGGCTTAACAGGCAAGGATTTTTCACAATTCGTGGAATCAAAGTTGGCGTTGATGAAATTGATTTGTTGGCAATCAAAATCGATACTAAGGGTACTGCTACATGTCGTCACCTAGAAGTTCAAGCTTCGATGCGCCCCATAAGTTATCTTTCACAAATTCCAAAAACCATGCGTGAAGAAGGACAATCTGCCACGAGCGCCAAACTACGAAGCACTGAGCTACTCAAATTGTGCGTCAAAGAATGGGTCGCAAAAAAATTCACATCAACTAAAAAAGTTTTATTGTTGAAATCGCTTTGTTCAGGCAATTGGACATCAGAACTAGTCATTAACAACGTAAAGTCAAAAGAGGAAATTGAACTTATCGCCAATCATGGCATTCGCGTCATTCGACTTCCAAACATCATAAAAGAACTTCGCACTCAAACATTTATGATCCAGAGTGCGTCTGGTAATGATTTTGCCGAACTTTTAGATTTGGCTTCAATAAACCTTTGAAAAAGCCCTCCAATTTGACATGCCATAAATAGCTTTCTAAGGAATTGTCCTGAAATAAAATCCGCAAATGCAAGGCGCAGCAAGCAGCGCCCCTACGAAAAAATCATGTGCTGTAGGGGTGAACCTTGTGTTCACCCTTCCCACGAAATCGGAAGGCTATCAATTCCCAATCCATTTGTTTTCTCGAGCCTCCAAAAAAACCCATGTCCCTCGAGCGTCAACAACCAAACCGATTCAAATGCAGTAATATTACTCCGACCCTTACAGAATGGAGTTTAGAACATGCAAAAACGCAAACTGGGTAACAACAACCTGGAAGTTTCGGCGCTCGGGCTGGGTTGTATGCGCATGAGTCACGGCGACAGCCCAGTGGGTGACAGGCAAGAGATGATCTCGTTTCTTCACGCGGCGGTTGACCGTGGCATTACTTTTTTTGATACGGCTGAAGTTTACGGTCCGTTCACCAACGAAGACCTTGTGGGCGAGGCGCTCGAGCCTTTCCGTGGGCGGGTTGCGATTGCCACCAAGTTCGCCTTTGAATTTGATGCGAACGGCAAGCAAATTGGTCTAAACAGCCGCCCAGAGCACATCAAACGGGTTGCCGAGGCTTCGCTCAAACGCCTGCGGGTGGATGCCATCGATTTGTTTTACCAGCACCGCGTTGACCCGAACGTACCGATTGAAGATGTGGCGGGCGCGGTCAAGGAATTGATTCAGGAGGGCAAAGTCAAACACTTCGGGCTGTCTGAGGCGGGCGCAAAAACCATTCGTCGCGCCCATGCCGTTCAACCAGTCACGGCGGTTCAGAGCGAGTATTCGCTGTGGTGGCGAAAACCCGAAGAGGAAGTGCTGCCCACGCTCGAGGAATTGGGGATTGGCTTTGTGCCGTTCAGTCCGCTTGGCAAAGGTTTTCTGACGGGAAAACTGAACGAAAACACGACGTTTGACCCGTCGGACATTCGCAGTCATATTCCTCGCTTTGAACCCGAGGCTCGAAAAGCGAATCAAGCGTTGGTTGATTTAATTACAGAAATTGGAGCACGAAAAGGCGCGACGTCAGGGCAGATCGCCCTCGCTTGGTTGTTGGCTCAAAAACCGTGGATTGTGCCGATTCCTGGTTCACGTAAGCTCGAGCGTTTGGATGAAAACATTGGGTCAACGGCTGTAACACTGCTGCCTGACGACCTTAAGGAAATCGAGGCGGCACTCTCGAGCGTCACGGTGCAAGGGGCGCGTTATCCCGAGGAGCAAGAACGAATGACGGGTCTTTAAAAACTCGAGCTTCAATTGCTGCGTGGCACAAAACCATTGATGTGAATGGTGTCACCCTGATTTTGATTCTCGCGCCACTGACCGTCAAAACCGATAAAGACGAGGCTGCAACTGCTGGCTTCAGTGGTGTTTTCAGCTTCGGCTTCTTCAATCAATCTCGAGATGTCATTCACCAGTTGCTGATACCGTACTTGTCCAAGGCAAAAAGTACGGGCCACAAAATACGCAGGGTGTTTCTCGAGCATTTCTTTATGCTCAGGTTTTGCGGGTGGTTGTGGGTTTTCTTCGGTGACAAATCCGTGCGTCAGAACGTAAGCATCTTCACCCCGAAGCAAGGCATCAGACCGTTGATACGCCTCGAGAAACGCATTTGAAATCAAGCGCATGTCTTCGGGTTCTTTTTGTTCAAACTCCAGTAAATCCCTGGCATACGTGAACTGCCGCGCCGCCAGTTGATAAAACACCTTGCCATTCTCGCGCTTAATCTCGAGCAGCAATCCCAACTCGAGCGCTTTTTTGGCGTGGTGATGCACCAGATTCGCCGCGAGTCCCGATCTTTTGGCGACATCGCTTGGACTGACAGGCTCGAGGAAAAATTGCAGCACGGCGCTGTTGCGTAACACTTCTGCAGCTTCTGGGTTGGTGATCTGCATGGATTCTTTTTGCATGAATTGATTGTGCGCTGCTTGCGTTTCAGTGCGCCAGGGTGTTGGCTGAAAGAAGCTCGAGATAAAACCGAATGCTCGATCTGACGGTTATTTCACGCTTCTCGAGGGGCTTATACTGCATCTGCGGTGTAACTCTCAGTTAGGCGTGTCCTGCTCTTGCCATCTGAGGACGTACTTGTTGCTTTGAGGAGGTTGTTCGCATGGACTTAGGCATCAAAGAGCGTGTGGCGTTGGTGACTGGAAGTTCACAGGGCATAGGACGCGCTACCGCCGAACTCTTCGGCTCTGAAGGTGCGGATGTGGTCGTCACTTATCGGAACAATCGTGACAAAGCAGAGGAGGTTGCGGCAGCAATTCGGGAGGCTGGTGGCAATGCAATGGTCGTGTTCTTTGATCTTGCTTCGGGTGCATCAATTGATACTGCGGTCGCAGAGGTTCTTGCCCAGTGGGGACGCATTGACATCCTCGTGAATAATGCTGTGGCGTGGGGAGACCCATTGTCCGCTCAGACACCACCCTTTGAAGGACTCCCTCCTGATGCGTGGCAACCGCTGATGCGTGCCAATCTGGAAGGTGCGTTCAGAACAATCCAAGCGGTTGTCCCTTCGATGCGAGAAAGGCGCTGGGGTCGCATCGTCAACATCTCGAGCGACCTTGCCGTAGATGGAATGCCGGGCGCGGGTTGGTACGCGACTGTCAAGGCGGGCTTACACGGCTTGACGCGGACCCTAGCCAAGGAACTTGCCCCAGACGGCATTCTTACAAATGTCATCATGCCTGGATTGACACTCACCGAGCGAGCCACGGTAAATATCCCAGCCGCAGTTCTTGAAGAGGTGGCTCGGAAATCACCAATCCGACGCATTTTGCCGCCAGCAGAGGTAGCACCAATGATCGTATTTCTATGCTCTTCGGTGAACACGTCGGTTAATGGAGAGATTATCCGTGCAAGTGGTGGGATCGCCTAAGGTCTGAGATTACGCCTAACACGCGCCCGACTGGCTTCGCTTGCTCGGCTCGCTACAGAGCAATGCAGACCGTCGAGCAAGCTTCAAAACTTGAGCAATGACCAAAAAATCAAAGCACCTCAAACAACTTCTCGCGCCTTGAACGACCATGTTGCTCGAGCTTCTGACAACAAAAACTTTTCACGCTTCTCGAGCCTCAATTGCTGCATTTGCAGTATCATCTCAAATTGAAGAACCTATGCAAAACAGCAAATGGAAATTGCAGGGACGTGACACCTTCGCCAACGAGGATTATCCTCTCGAGGGCGAGTTTGACACCGAACATGACGCGATCACGGCGGCGAAGGTACGCCTTACAGATTTGGAAATCACGCAACCGTCAGAGACAAGCGGTGGTCAAGATGGAATTCAAGACCAGGTGTTCGTGATTCGACCCGATGGCACTCGTTTTAGGGTTCGGTTTTAGGCGCGTTACAACAATGGCTCAAAATTGAATCATCTTTCTCGAGCTTTTAAAACCGCGATACGTTCAAGGAGGTTTTCAGTTGACCACAACATTTGTCATTATGGACGAGATTCATAGTGAATTGCAGAGCGAACATAAAACACTTACGGCTGCTTGGGAAGAATTGCGTCGGTTATCACGTATTCCTTGGGATCAAGCCCCAAACCTTGCACCGTGTGGCAGTTGGCAAACTTGTGGGCGTACCTACGTCATTCGGGAATACAACGACTCTGAGAAATCAGATTCGGATGTTGTGCTTCACAGCATCCCTGGCTTTCAAATCAGTGCAGCAGGTCTGATCTGGGATTCGACAGCATAAAAATAAAGTGCTGCAATCAAAAATCTACAGACCGCGTTGCTTGTGGCTCAGAAGCTCGAGCCTTGAACCGTGCTAATCTCGAGCCATCATGGATTTAAAACCTTTTATTGCCCAAGCCAAAATCGATTTAGCCGCACTGGTCGCCATTGATACGGTCAGCGCTCAGGGGCGTAACCTCGAGACTGGGGCTGCGTTTGTCACAGCTTTGCTCGAGGCTGAAGGTTTTACGGTGCGGTCGTATCCTGGCAAGGTCGCGCCAATTTTGGTGGCTGAAGCAGGTGCGGGTGAGCGCACGATTTTGATTTACAACCATTACGATGTTCAGCCCGAATCGCCGCTCGAGTTGTGGCATTCCGAACCATTCACCCTGACCGAACGCGAGGATGCGGCGGGAATTTTGCGTTGGTACGCTCGGGGCGTCAGCGATGACAAGGGCGAGTTTATCTCGAGGTTGGCGGGTTTGCGGGCGTTAAAGGCACAGCATGGCGGCAAGTTGCCTTTAAAAATCAAATGGTTACTCGAGGGCGAAGAAGAAATTGGCAGTCCGAGCCTCGAGCAATTCGTGCACGATCATGCCAGCGAGTTAACCGCCGATGGTTGCTGGTGGGAGTTCGGCAGCATCGACCCCGAAGGTCGTCCCGTGATTTACGCGGGTTTAAAAGGAATTGTCTGTCTCGAGCTTCGCGCCAAAGTTTCGGATTCTGATTTGCACTCGAGTTTGGGTGCGGTGGTGGACAACCCGATTTACAAACTTGCCAAAGCCATCGCCTCGATGCGTGACGACACTGGACGCATTACGATAGCGGGGTTTTACGATTCCGTGCGACCTGCCTCGAGCACCGATCTGGAATACATTTCCAGAATTCCAGACGAATCAAAAGCGCTGCAACAGGCTTACGGCATCAAGGGATTCCTCGAGAATGCCAGTGGTGCAAAATATTACGAACGCCTCAACCTCGAGCCAGTTTTGAACGTCAACGGTTTGCATGGTGGTTACGGCGATGCGGGTTCTAAAACCGTGCTGCCAGCAGAAGCGTTCGCCAAACTTGACTTTCGGCTTGTGCCAGACCAAAACCCAATTGAGATTGTCAAACTGATTCGCACCCACCTCGAGCAGCATCATTTAAGCGACATTGAAGTGATTGAACTCGAGACGCACGAAATGCCAGGACGCAGCAATTTAGACCATCCGTTCATGAAAACCGCAATTGACACCGCACGCAAAGTTTACGGACTTGAACCCGTCGTGCATCCCTCGAGCGGCGGCAGTGGACCAATGCACCCATTCGTTGAGTTTGTCGGCGTGCCTGTGGTCGCGGCAGGCATTGGGAATATTTCGGGATTTGTTCACGCGCCAAACGAAAATATTGTGGTCGCGCATTTTGAAAAAGGTGTGGAATACGCCCTCGAGTTGTTCTCGAGTGTTGCGAAAATGTGAAACTCAATTCGCCGCATCTGGTATCTCGAGTTCGACATTTCTGGCGGCAGGTCGTAAGTAGCCA
>JANLWR010000069.1:0-3177 GCA_031364625.1 Deinococcales bacterium
TGGTTTTGACTAGTGCATCAACCTAGCCGTTCGCATTGTCAATACGACCCTAAAGCAAATACATGCGGGCAATCTATTTAGGCTCGAACTTGTCACCAGCCGCCTTTTTCAGTGCCGCCTCCGCCTCCGTGTCGCGTCCCAATTTTGCATTCGAATATGCCAAACCGGTCAACGCCTGAACATTCGCGTCATCTCGAGAAACCGCCGTTGAGTACGCTTTGGCAGCATCTGTGTACAACCCTTGATGCTCGAGAATCGCGCCTCGGGCAAACGCCAGCGCCGAACTGTCGGAATAAGCATCATCGCCTTTGGTGACGATAGCCAAGGCTTGCTCGAGATTTGGTAAACGGCTGGCGAGCGCATAAACCGTATCTGGAACATCTGGCGTGTCGCGCACCAGATTGCGCAAATAACGTGTGGCGCTGTCGCGGTCATTGTTCAAATACAATGTAATCAAACGGTTGTGAAGCTCGACTTCGTCTGGCATTCTCGGCTCGAGGTTGAGAAGTACCGACTCGGCGGTTTGCCAACCCGTATTGCCGCCGTAACGCTCGAAGATGTCAGCGATGTTCAGTACCGCCTCGAGAAAACGCGGGTTGTACTGCAATGCGGTCTTAAATTCGTTGGTTGCGGCTTGTAAAACCTCGTTGCTGAGCTTGTCCGCCCCGCGCAAAATACGCAGCCCTTGCAAGTAATGCAGTTCTGGCTTGGAAGGATTAAGTTTTAAGCCCGCATCAATGACTGTTTTGGCATCCGCATTTTTCTTACCCTGCAACTGAATCACACCCGCCACCATCATCACACTGGCATCGAGCGGCGCGAGTTTGGAGGCTTGAACCGCCAAAGGCAGCGCATCCACCACTTTTCCAGTTTGCGACAAAAGCAAGCCTCGAGCAGCCAGCGCCCAAGCGTTGCCCCCAGCCTTCTCGAGGATGCCAACACTGTCCTTTGCCCCTGGCGTCACGGCAGCCACAACCACCTCTGGCGCTGGCAGCGCGTTTTCGATGCTTAATATTTCCTTGGTGTCGTCGGTGCTCGGTTTTAAACCCAGCGCTTTGATCAGGGTTGCATCGGCGGTGGCGACCAATTTCTTAAAGTCGCTGCCCTTTGCCACCAACGTGTTTGACGCCGCACCATCGACTTTTTTGACGGTGTACTCGAGCGAGTACGCCCCAGCGTTGCCCGAAATCTTGCCGCTGACCACGTAATCCAGCGCGTAAGATTCCGCCATTCGGTCGGCGTTTTCAGGACGCGCACGAAGGTACTGGTACAACTCGAACGGTGTCGGTGCAACCAAACCGTCCACACTTTCCAGCGCCCTGGAAACCGCCGTCGGCACTGCCAGATTAAACGCGTCGAGATCGCCCTCGAGCGGTAAAAAACCGACACGTTGCGCGTTGGCGCTCGAGAAGACCCCAAGCGCGACCAGACCAAAAACAATTCGGGTTTTGAAATTCACAGCGTCACTATACGGGCAAGGCTTGGTGAAGGGAATGAGAGGACGGAAAGAAAAGCTTAGGAAATGCCTTTAGACTCGAGAAAACATAAAAAAAGTGCGCCCATGATGAAGGCGCACTCGGTAAAGCAATATCTTTACTTGGTGGTGAGGACTCGAGGGACGGCTTTGACTTCAATGTCCTTGCCATCGCGGCGCACCGAAAGGCTCACTTCCTCACCGGCTTTCACGCCAAACACGACCCGGCGCAAATCATCCACCGATTGTACAGGCGTACCATTGACCGCCGTAATCACATCGCCGCCAACAGGAATTGATTCACCGTTGTAATCAACTTTTTTGTTCGCCGCCTTTAAACCCGCCTTTTCGGCTGGGCTGCCAGGCTCAATTTGCGTGATCATCATGCCATTAGCAGGCAGCTTGAACTGATCCAAAATGGCGTTTGGATACGCCGCCAAATCCAGCGAACCGATGCCCAAGCGCGGACGGCTGGCTGAAACGTTGCTCGAGTCGAGCGTTTTACCGTTTTTTAGATCGCTCAGAATGCTTTTAACCAAATTGATCGGCAGCGCAAAGGCAATACCCGCAAACTGCCCCTGACCGCTGCCCGCCGTGCCAGGGCTGATGATCGCCGTGTTGATGCCGACCACCTCGCCGCTCGAGTTGACAAGAGGTCCGCCAGAGTTGCCAGGATTGACCGCCGCATCGGTTTGAATCACGTTGCTCGCCAAATTGCTCGAGCCTGAAAAATCACGACCTGTGGCGCTGATGATCCCCTCACTCACACTAAAATCTAGTCCGAACGGGTTGCCCATCGCAATCGCTTTCTGACCAACTTTAATCGTGTCCGAATCGCCAAGGTTCATCGCCGTAAACTTCTTACCGGGCGCATCAATTTTTATGAGTGCCACATCGTAAATTGGGGAGCGCCCCACCACCTTCGCCGAATAGGTTTTCGGATCGTTGTGAAACTTCACGCTGAGCGTCTGCGCCACCGCATCCGAATCGAGCGTCACGACATGGTTGTTGGTTAGCATCAAACCCGTATCGTCAATCACAAAACCCGAACCCGAACCCTGAGCCACCTGAGAACCCTGCTGTTGACGAACAAATTCGCAGTAAATTCGACTAAACGACGGATCGCACTCGGTGTCCGACTGCTGCGTGGCTTTTGCCTTGATCGAACCAATGCTCTGATCGAGCCTGTCTACAATCTCAATCGTGTTCCGTTCGTTCTCGAGCTTCGCCCGCCCGTAATTAAAACCAGGAATTGCACTGGTACTACTCGTGCTGCTCGAGCCAGCAGCCTGGGTGCTCGAGGTAGAAGAATTTGAAGGGGTTGTGGTCTGGGCTTTGGTCACTGGTGGATCAAAACTCTGATAGACCATCGCAGCACCACCCAACGCGAGAAACACCAACACAACAGCAGCAATACGGTTATTCATTTTAAATTTCCTCCTGAGAATTCAAACCTCGAAACACGAACTTGCCCCATCCTAGTCTGAGTTGACACTCGAGCGTAGTGGCGCAAGTCTCCAAAGCCGTTCTGAAAGGTATTGAACCCCCAAGAGTTGAGCAAATCCTGAATTCTGGCTGTTGAACCGCAAAACAACACGAGTAGGGTGCGCCATGCGCACCGTTTTTATTGGCTGGTGCGCACGGCGCACCCATAGGCATCAATTTAAGGGAAAGTCTGGTTAGCTAGTACACGCGAATGAAAC
>JANLWR010000093.1:0-8476 GCA_031364625.1 Deinococcales bacterium
GATGGTCATGAGATTTGTAGGGTACGGTATGGTTTATGAGTTCGTATTTTCAAACCAAGCTTCTTAAGGATGGATCAATCACCAAACCTGGGGTTCGTGGATTTGGGTATCTTGACCCTGCGCAAGCCCTGCTCATCAGTACGCTGCCACAGCTCGAGCTTGCTGGTTCGGTGCTGGATTTAACGGCTCGAGGTGGGGCGTTGGCGCTCGAGTTTTACAATCAAGGTCTGGAAGTTGCTGCGCTAGAGGTTTCCCAAGCAGCGGTCACAGCGCTGGCTCTCACGGCAGAAAAAACTGGTTTTAAAGTCCTAAAGCCCGCACAGGTTTTTGATCTGACTACGCAATTTGATTTGGTCTGCCTGATTCTGCCCGCAGACCGTGGCAATTCGTTGGTGCGCTTCTGGTGTGATCGGGCGTTCGCTTTTACCAAACCTGGTGGGCGCGTTTTGGTGGCTGGCGATAAGGACAAGGGTTTCGAGCGCTACTTTAAGGAAGCCAAACACTTTTTTGGCAATGCCGAGATTCTCGAGCGCAGCAAAGGTTTGCGGGTTGGCTTCTTGGAGAAAATCCTGACCGACTCTCCAATTCAACCCGAATCGGAACGCTTCACCATCGAAGCCAGAGGTTTAAAACTCGAGTGTGAAGCGCTGCCTGGCGTGTTCTCGAGCGGCAAACTCGATGCGGCTTCAAAAGTCTTGCTCGAGCATCTGCCGAATGCTGGCGCTAAACGCGTGCTTGACATTGGCGCAGGTTACGGCGCATTGGGCGGAATGCTGGCACTCGAGGGAGGGAGCGTCACGCTGCTCGAGGACGATTGGTTTAGCGTGCAAAGCATCGAGCGCACCCTGAACCTCAACAACCTTAACGCCCGAGTCTTGCATTCGGACGTGGACTCGAGCCTGGAAAAAGACGCGAAATTTGATTTGATCGTCATGAACCCGCCGTTCCATGTTGGGAAAGACGTGATTCTGGATGTGGCGCTCGAGTTTATTGAGGCGGCAAAACGGCATTTGGCGAAGCATGGTGAAATCTGGTTGGTGTCTAATCACTTCCTGCCCTACGAACAACCTCTTGCCAGCCTTGGGCGCGTGCGCGAAGTCGCTCGAGATCGCGGTTTTAAGGTGCTGGTAGTCCAGTCCTGAAATTCGAGTTTTAGCATTTGCGATCCGTTGGTTTTTCGAGAAACCCGAATTTTTCACCAAGTACACGGATTTTTAGTCGATTCCAGCTTCAAGTATGTTAAAGTCTGGTTTGGAGGACTTATGGCAGACGTTTTTACCCAAGTCAAAGAAGTGATCGTTGAAAAATTAAGCTGTGATGCAGACAAAGTTGTACTGGAAGCATCATTCGTGGATGACCTTGGCGCTGATAGTCTCGAGACTGTAGAACTTATTATGGGCTTGGAAGACAAATTCGGTTTAACCATCGCAGACGAAGACGCCGAAAAAATCCGTACCGTCAAAGACGCGGTGGATTTTATCGGCTCTAAGCAAGGTTAAGAGCACCTTTTCGAGCGCTGAAAAGCTGTTGAACGTTATTGTTCGGCAACGTTTCGGCGCTCGAGCATTGATGAGGTTATTTATGGGTCATCGTGTGGTCATTACAGGGCTTGGACCTGTGACACCAATTGCAATAGGCGCTACAGCATTTCATGCGGCACAACTGGCTGGTAAAAGCGGTGTGGGCATGATTCAAAAATTTGACACCAGCAAATTAAAATGTCGTTTTGCTGCTGAAGTGGACATTGATTTTACCGATTACGGTTTGGAAGTTCGGGAATTAAAACGCCTTGATCGTTACGTGCAATTTACGCTCGTCGCCGCCGAACTCGCCCGTATCGACTCTGGACTCAGCCTCGAGGAACTCCAAGGCGATCAGGTCGGGACGCTCATCGGCACGGGCATCGGCGGCATGGAAACCTTCGAGAATCAAACTCGGGTCATGATCGAACGCGGCGCAGACCGACTCAGCCCGTTTTTTATTCCGATGATGATCGCCAACATGGCAACCGGTCATGTCGCCATGCGTTACGGCTCTACTGGAGTCTCGAGCAGCGTTGTGACGGCTTGCAGCACCAGCACGGTGGCATTGCACGACGCGTATCACTTCTTAAACCGTGGTGACTGCGAGGTCATGATTGCGGGCGGCTCTGAAGCCAGCGTGACCCCGCTTTCAATTGGCGCGTTCGGCAACATGGGCGCACTGAGCACCCGCAATGACGACCCTGCCACCGCCAGCCGTCCGTTCAGCAAATCCAGGGACGGCTTCGTGATGGGTGAAGGCGCGGGCATTTTGATTCTCGAGACTTTGGAGCACGCTCAAAAACGTGGCGCAAAAATTTACGCCGAATTGCTCGGCGCGGGGCTTGCCGCCGACGCGTATCACATCACCGCCCCAGCGCCGGAAGGACGGGGTTACACCAACGCCATCAAACGCGCCCTAAAAAATTCCAAAATCAACGCCGAGCAAGTCGGTTACGCCAACCTGCACGGCACAAGCACCCCAATGAACGACCTAGCCGAAACCCAGGGCATGAAAGCCGTCTTTGGGGAGCACGTCAAAAATCTGGCGACCTCGAGCACCAAAAGCATGACCGGACATCTTCTCGGTGCGGCTGGCGCGATTGAAGCGATTGCGACGGTGCAGGCGCTCGATACCGGAATTTTACCGCCAACCATCAATTACATTGACGCCGACCCAGAATGCGATCTTGATTACATCCCGAACACACCACGCGAGCTTCAAGTCGAGTACGCGATTTCCAACTCGAATGCCTTCGGTGGACAGAACGCCTGCGCGGTCTTTAAACGCTGGAGCGAATAAAGTTTTTAGCATTTTAAGGCTCGAGATGGATGGCGCATCTCGAGCTTTTGTTTTAACTTATGACAAGTAATAACATTTACATTAGTTAACAAGAATCGTTATTACTTTAAAATGATTCTTATTAACTCGTTTTTTGTTTGACTTGATAAGACCGCCCACGTTTTTTACCGTGAGGCTCGAGTAATTCTGACTTCACCATACTTTGTAACAAATAACTGGCTTGATAAGGTTTTAAGTGAGGCACCAACTTCAATACATCCTCACGACGTACAGAACCACAAGTGCGGGCATATTCGAGAACGCGCTCATCAGAGTTGGTCGATTCTGTTGCTTTTCGTTGAACGAAAGCTTCAGGACGACCTAAAGACCGATAAACTCCAGCACTGAGATGATAAGAACGCCCTTGAGAATTTGTCTTGCCTTCAATCAAACCTTGGTCAAGCATTTCTTCGAGCAATAAACGTGCTCGAGATTCTGGTCTTTGCAGTAAACGACTTGCTTCAGCAAGACTGAGTTCGCCGTAATCTACCAGTGTGCGTAAGACCAACAAATTCATCCAACTGAGTTCACGTCCAATGCGATCCTGCATCTGTAAAATCACCTGTACAAATCTTAAATCTGGGTCACGATTGGGCAACAATAGCTTCACTGTACTGACATCTACATCGTATTGAGGCGCGGAGCGACCTGTTCGTAAAATCTCACCAAAGATTCGATCAATTCCACGTCCTGTGGTTTCGGCTAAACCAATTCGCTTGAAAGCATTTGCCAAAACAGGATTTCTGGGTTTTGGTTCGATAACAAGCATGTTCTCGACTGTAACCCCCTCAACAAATCCGCCTGGATTGCTGATAATCACACCGCCTTCATCTGGGTCAATTCGCACAAAAATCTTCCCGAGGCGTGCATAATCCCTGTGGGTAAAAGCATTCGAGAGGGCTTCACGGTAGGCATCCATTTGAAATAAAGGTATGCCCACACGAAACATCCCAACATTTAGTTCTTGTTCCTGATTTCGCAACTCGAGCAATTCTTCAAAACGTTCAAATAATTTGACCAAAGGTTCACGAAAAAATTCATTAACGGCAACCCGACGGTTATCAGCAATAACTTGAAAGGCTGCTTCATGCGTCGGAATGTAACGTGTAATTGAATCTTGGCGACCCAATAAAAGTAACCCCGTCATCGTTGGGATGCTTTGACCATCTTGCGAGACAATAAGTTGAAGCGCTTGGGCGAACTCTGCATTTGACAATGACAACAATGTTTTATCCGCAATGGCTTTTTTGGCGATCAACTGTCTTACCCGTTCAAACTCGAGTGGGTCAAAATCATCCCAAGTTGCGCTTGTAGCCTGAGCGCTCCAATCGAATTGTCCTTGTGCCGATAGGTGCGAGGCGAGTTCTGTGGGATACAACGGGCGGCAACCTGGTTTTCCAGCCCCATCAATGAAACGTTTTATCATTTTGCCGTCGCTGGTAGCTACAACCGAACGTGCCTTTCCAACGTCAATCACAGCCACGCTCGAGTTTTCAATAACCGCCAATTCTATCGTAATTCGCACAGATGGCACAGTTCGATTTGATAAAAATGCCTCAAGCAAATAAGTGTTGAGCGGAAGATGAGACGGGTGCAATCCTGAAATTTGACCATTATCTTCAACTCCGAGCAGCAAAACGCCACCTTCGGCATTCGCAAGGCAAACAATTGCTTCCACCAAATCCGAATCACTTAAAGGCGCATCTCGTTTGAACTCGAGCGTCATGGACTCGCCGCCAGAAATCAATTCTTTCATGTCGTTAACAGTCATTAAGTGTCCTTAAAACGCACTCTCTAGCGCCTCGAGTGCCGCCTTCACGTCCTTAACCCCAGCCTGCGCCATGTCGGGACGCCCGCCACCCTTGCCGCCCCCCGCCGCCGCCAGCTTCCCAATCAACTGCCCCGCGTGCGCCCCCCTTGCCACCGCATCTTTGGTCGCTTTGATCGCCAGCCCACCTTCAGAACCTACAACCACAATATCGGCTTTGCTTTTCTCGAGCAGGTCGTCAACGGCGGTGCGGAGTTCATTACCGACAACACCCGTCAGGGCAAGCCGTGCAATTTTAAAGCCGCCAAGCTCGAGGTTGTCCGCGCTCGAACCCGCGCGGGTTCGAGCGTGAACGAGTTTCTGTTTTAAATCCGTAACCGTGCGGTTTAAAACTTTCATTTCGTCTTGTAGTTTCTCGAGGCGTTCGGGCAAGGTTTCTGGTGTGGCATTCAATGTCCTCGAGAGAATCCGTACTCGCTCTAAGGTGTCACGAATGTACGCCGTCGCCGCCTCGCCGCACAATGCCTCGAGCCGCCTGACACCAGCCGCCACGCCCTCTTCGGAGACAATCACAAACGCGCCAATGTTGCCCGTGCGTTTAACGTGCGTGCCACCACAAAGCTCCTTGCTCGAGATGTCAACGTGTTGCTCGAGAATCCCAACGCTCGAGATTGCACCGTCCACGCTGACGACCCGCACTTCCGCGCCGTATTTCTCGCCGAAGAGTGCCATTGCACCCGTTTTGCGGGCTTCCTCGAGCGGCATGAGTTTGGAAGAAACCGCAAAATCGCTTTGAATCCAACGGTTGACCAGTTGCTCGACATGCCGAATTTCATCGCCCGTGACAGCTTCGTTGTGCGTGAAATCAAAACGCAATCTTTCAGGCGAGACAAGGCTGCCTTTTTGCTGCACGTGCGACCCAAGCGTGGCGCGAAGTGCCGCTTGCAACAAGTGCGTCGCCGTGTGATGCTTTTCCGTCGCGGCACGCACCCCAGATTCAACCCGAGCCTCGAGCGTATCTTCGACATTCAGTGTGCCGCGCAAAATTTGCGCCTCGTGAATAAAAATTCCCTGAGCATTCTTGTGCGTTCCAGTCACCACAGCGCGACCTTCCACATGCCCAGAAACGCTGGCGCGAATCGGCGTGTCCACTCGAGCCTCGACATGATGACTCGTCCACTCGAGCGCCCCAACATCCCCGACCTGACCGCCACCCTCGGCATAAAACGGTGTCGTGTCCAGAATAATTTGCACGTGATCGCCTTCGTGAGCGTTCAAGACTCGAGCGTTGCCGACCAGAATGGCGACCACCCTGGCGGTGGAATTCTGTAATGTGTAACCAACAAAATTTGTGGCGGGTAAACCCTCGAGTGAATCGTTTGAAGCGGCATACATGCCGTCTTTCTTGCCGTACTTGCTTCCATCTCGAGCGAGGTTTTGAGCTTTTTTATACGCAATTTGAAAACCTTCTTCGTCAACGCTAGCGCCATATTCCTCGGCAATTTCTCGAGTTAGATCAAGTGGGAATCCGAACGTATCATAAAGAGTAAATGCGTCTAATCCGGTGATTCGAGTGTTGGGAGGCGCTACCAAATTTGGAAGGGCTAAACCGATGCCCGATTGAGCAATTACAAAATTGCTTAATCCCGAAAATCGACGAACAATTTGATTTTTAAACTCATTTATGGTGGGGGTAAACCTGTTGCCCATGAGTGAGCCAGTAAAATTAAGCGCATCTGAATCTGTGAAATTGACTTTGTATTGCATAACGCCTCGTCTATCAATTCCATCAGCTTCAACAACGGCTCTTGTAGCCAAAGCAGCGTGAGATAAAAGTACATTGAGTCGTTCAATTCCATTCTCGAGCGTCCGCAAGAAACGTTTTTCTTCTTCCTCAATTTGCTTGGTCACGCTTTCTTGTGCGCTGACCATTTCGGGGTATGCCTGACCCAATGTGTCCACCACAATTTGCACCAGTTTGTACAAAACGGGTTCTTTCATGCCCAAAAGATAGGCGTGACGGCTGGCGCGACGCATGACTTTACGCACGACGTACTCGCGTTCACTAATCCCAAAGCTGACACCATCGGCAAGGGTCATGCTGACCATGCGAATGTGCTCGGCAATCACACGGTGCGACAAGCTCGAGATGCCCTCGTACTTTTTACCGCTCAGTTTTTCAACCTCGGCAATTAGGGGTTTGAAGTCGTCGGTGTCGAACAAATCCTCGACGCCCTGACTAATCAGCGCCGCCCGAATCATGCCCAAGCCAGTATCAATGTTTTTCTTGCCCAAATCCTCGAGCGACCCCGTACCATCCGCGCCGTCCGTGCGGTTGTACCCTGGGAAGACCAGATTCCAAAACTCGAGAAAGCGGTCTGATTCGGGGTTGGTGGCGTAATCTTCCCAGGTGTCTGTGCCAAATTTTTCGCCGCGATCATAAAAGATTTCAGAGCAAGGTCCGCAAGGTCCGTTTGGTCCTTTGCTGGGCGCATTCGGAGGCCAGAAATTTTCGTCGGCGTCAAAACGGTTGACGTGACTGACAGGAAGCCCGACGTTTTTGGTCCAGTATTCAAACGCCTCGTCGTCATCTTTGTAAATCGTCACGTAAATGCGGCTGCCATCGTACCCGAGCCATTGCGGGTCGGTGATGAACTCCCACGCCCATTCAATAGCTTCTTTTTTGAAGTAGGAGTCAAAACTAAAATTCCCCAACATTTCAAACAGAGAACAATGTCTCGAGGTGCGCCCAACATTTTCAATGTCGCCAATTCGCACGCATTTTTGGGCGGTCACGACACGGCGAAACACGCCTTGCTCAAATCTTGGTTCTGTACCCAAAAAGTACGGTTTGAATTGTGCCATGCCTGCCACGCTGAACATGATGGTCGGGTCGTTGAAAACCGGAATTGGATGCGATGGGTAACGCAAATGACCTTTGCTTTCAAAGAAACTCAGGTACATCTCGCGGATTTGGTTGGTGGTTAAAAATCGAGGTTCAGACATCGTATAGCGATTATAAGCGGGCGGCGCGGGATTTCAAAAAGCACCTTAAAGATTTTATTGCTCGGTACAAACCGAAACACAATTCTCGAGTAAGGTTTGAGCATCTCGAGCACAAAGGAGAAGGCTGATGAAACGATTCGCTGTGGTGGTGTTGGTGCTTTTTACGTTTTCGGTTCAGGCGCAAAATTTTAAACAACAAAGCTCGAGTTTCAGCGCTTTGCAACAAACCGTCAGTCCCATGACCGACGCGCAAGTGCTTGAGCAAGGGCGGAAGCTGGTGCTCGAGTTTTACGCGGTCAAGCTCGAGGGATTGTTCAACTTGTTCACCCCCGATTTGCAAGTCCGCACTGGCGGTTTGGAAGCATTTCGGACGTACCGTTTAAACGGCATTGAAGCTTACGGGCAGGAACTCGAGATGCTGGAAGAAGAAGTGTTAACCCAAGAGAATATCAAAGGTTACGTCCGAACCGCAGTCTTCGAGAAACGCCCGAATCTGGTCTGGTACGTGATTTGTGCTTTTGACGAAACGGGTGCGGTGGCGTATTTCAACATTGAATTCGCGGGATCACGTTAAAAACCGATTTGGTAGGGTGCGCCATGCGCACCATTGATTCTTAATCGTTTTCTACTTTTCAGACACGAAAACCAGCAATTACTGCCCACCCTCATCCCCAACCCTTCTCCCGCCGTGCGGGAGAAGGGAGTTTACTTCTTGTACACCTGTGGCTCGAGGTTTTCCCTTCTCCTGTTTGGCGACATGCCCGTTAGCGCGAATAGCCGTCAGGTGCGTGTTATGAGCAGGAAGGTGCTGCCGTAAGGGGCAAGAAGGGTCGGGGATGA
>JANLWR010000122.1:0-1817 GCA_031364625.1 Deinococcales bacterium
AAATTAAAATGCACCGCCGGCAGGGCGGCTGCCCGCCGGCGGTGCATTTTATACTGCAGAAAAAGTAAACAAGCATATCATTAGTGGACACATCGTCACAGTAATGACGGTCGGGAGGTAAAAGGTTGAGTACATCCGCTATGTCTCATTCTATGCTTTAATTAACCACCGAGTCTGCGTGTGATGTTGTGTAGCTGTACACGACGACCAACCACAGGATTGGGTTGAACCTGACGGACGCAGTGGTCGCAGAAATAGCTCAGGACGTACGTGTTCACTTTAAGTTCACGTCTCTCGGTGGGGACAGCATTTACGCGGGACTCAGTGAGCTCGTCTCTAAGTACAGGCAAGTGCAGACGTAACTCTTGTGTACGTGTGGCGCTGTGTCGTCTAGTCAGCCTGACCGAGGTTTGGGACGAGGCGTTGTTGCTCTCGAGTTTGAATGTTTTACCACTCGAGGCGGCAACTGAAAATACCAAAACCCTTGCAACATCGGGTTTTGCCCAGGCGCTCGAGACGGGTTTCAGGTTGCATCCTTTGGCGGCAGAAACCGTGCTCGAGTTTCACCGAGAAGACGTGAAACGCGTGTTGACCCGCGAAGCGCAACGTTTACCGATCTTGGCTCGAGGGCTGGCATTTGAAGCTTTGAAATTGGACGCATTGCTGCTCGAGGTTTTTGAGCAACCAAACGAACTGGCGCGTCAAGACCCGAACGCTGCGGTGCGTTGGGATGAACGCCTGCAAGCCTTCTCGAGCAGTATTGAACGTTCAATTTGCGTTGGCGATTCGCTGTGCCTGATTGGACGAAAAGCCGAAGGAATTGCGCGATTGCTCTCAATCGTGGAACTGCCCGATGCCAGCCCAAGTCAGCGCTTGAAGGCTTACCGCGAAGCGCTATGGCACAACTCCGACATCAATTTAGAGCGTGCCAGAGAACTCGAGGTGCTCGCCAGACCGCTGCTCGAGCAAGTTAACCCAGAACAAGCCACGGCATTCTTAAATTCCAGCGCCAGAATCGATTTTATCGGCAACGATTTTCTGGCTGCCGAAACCAAAATGCGGCAAGCCCTGGCGTTGATTCCCAAAGACGCGCCCAAAGCGCGGCGCTCGAATTTGCTGCAAAATCTGGCGGTCTTTCGCTGGTATCGGCTGGGTGATCTCGAGGGGCAGAGCCGCACGTTGGAAGAATTGCTGAGCGCAAACGGCGACGGTATTCCCGCGCTTCAGGCGGGCGCGATGTACTGGAATTTGGGTTACAACGCCGTGTTGCACAATGATAAAAAACGGGCGCTCGAGCATTTTCAAAAAACTTGCGAGTTTGATGCGGTCAGACCATTGATCGCCTTAAAAGCCAGGGCATTCAGCGCCATTCTGAAAAACGATTGGGTGGCGTTGCCAGCGATTTTGGCAAAAATTCATTTGTGGGAAGACCCCGTGACCGAAGACATTGTGCTGGCACACTGGGCGAAAGAATTGATTGACCTTGGGAAACTGCAAGAAGCCATAGATCGTTTGAACAATGAGCGGGTGCTGTGCCAACTGATGAAAGCCTTGGCACTGCATAAACTCGAGCAACCCGAGGCAATAAAAACCATGCCGCCACAACCAGACACCGCTAACGAACGCGAGGTGTCCCTGCACTGGTATGCGGTGCATTACCGAATCACCCAAGACCTGAGCAGCTTAAACACTTTAATTGGTTTGACGCTCTCGGGTGAACGTATTTTGCCAGCACTTGTGCCGATGACTGAACTGCCAAAAAACCGTCCAGAATTAAGCCGACCGTATCCGCTCGAGGTGGTTTTGCAATCGGGTTG
>JANLWR010000124.1:0-4947 GCA_031364625.1 Deinococcales bacterium
CCTGTGCCTTGATGGGAAAAGCTTACAATTGAGGGTGGGAAAAAACTGGGAAACGATTCAGATCACTTGTAAACCCAAACCTCCTAGCGTTTGTTTTAGGAGATCGCTGGGCTGCAAGCCAAACTCTTCGGACAGCATTCGCGCATACGCGCCGTAAGCCTGGTTTGCCGCCGCCACGCCACCGAGCGCCAAATGCACCCGAATCAAACCCAGATGACTGACCTCAGACAAAGGCTCGAGTTCGATGGCGCGGCGGTAGATTTTTAGTGCCTCACGCGGTTGTGTCTTCTCGAGTTGCTCCGCCAAGGTCGCGGCGGCGGCAACGGTTTGCTCGAGGACACGCGTGCGAAGGGCGGCGACCCATTCGGTGTTGACTCCAGGCAAAAATTCGCCGTTGTAAGCCTCGAGTGTGGCTTGCAATTGCTGTGTGTTGCCCGACTCGAGGGCGTTTTGTGCCAGACCAAAATCGAGCTTTGGGGTCAGTTGCGGCGCGAGTGAATAGAGTTTGTTCTCGAAAGGCAAAGGGTTAAAACCCACGCCTGGATGTTCGCTCAGGGCAGTGCGTAAACGTCTGGCAGCAACCCGAAAATACTCGTGGTGACGCGTTTCATCTGAGCCATCCCAAAGCGCGTTCATGATTTCCTCGCGGCTTGAAGCGCCGTGCAGCGCCACAAAAATCAGCAACTCGCCCGCCTTGGCAAATGGAATCCGAATCGGCGTGCCGTTCAAACTGACTTGGAGTTTGCCCAACGTCAAAATCTCGAGTTCAAAAGTTGGTTGCGGCATTGCGGCTGCAATTTCAGGCGTCTCTCGAGTTGGTGCATGTTCGACAAAACGACCAAAGCGCTCGGTAAACCAAGCGCGTTCGATACAAGTTGCGAATAACTCATGCAGCGGTTCGACATCGACCATCAAAACATTGTCATGCGGCATGGCATCAAGGCTGGCGATCAACGCTGCCACCTGTTCAAACTCGAGCGTGTTTTCCTGCCGTGCAATCTCTGCCAGGTAAGCTCGAGCGCGAGGTTTGTGGGTGGGTTCTTCGGAAAGCTCCAAGGCTTTGGTGAATTGTTGTTTGGCAATTTCTGGAGCGCCAGCAAAAAAACTGGCAATCCCCCAATAAAAAGCGTAAATGCCCTGAAGGTCGCTGTTGGACTGGGCTTCTTGGCTCAGACGCTCAAAGATGGCTGTGGCTTGTTCGTTCTGGTTTGAGCGCCTTAGCGCCTCTGTTTGTTTTAATTCAATAATTTGCGCCAAGATATGATCGTTCAGTTCTTTGGCACAGGCAATGCAAGCTTGATAAGCGCCGGTTGCCAGTTCAAATTCTTGCTGCCAGAAGTAAACATCTCCCCGAAGCTCGAGAAAATACGGCAGCAAACGGCTTTGTTCGCGTGTTGCCAGCGAAACGCCTTGTTCGATCAACGCAAAGGCTTCGCTGGCACGGTTTTGCAGGTATCGCAAACTCGACAGGTCAATCAAGAGTGGTAACGTCCGAACGGGTGTGCCAAGCGCCTCGTAAACCTCCATTGCGCGTAAAATTGATTTTTCGCAAGTCGTCCACTGCCCAAGGCGGTACTGAATCAGTTTTAAGCTGCTGAGGTTGTTGCCCAACTCGCCTAGGTTGTCATGATCTTCAGCCCAAGACACTGCTTGAAGCATCACCTCGAGCGCCTGGGGCTGACGGTTTAAACCCATCAACGCATGGGCTTTGAGTCGCAACAACCCAGAAACATTGGCATCGGGGTTTTGCAATGCCAAGCCGTCTTCAGCCAACTTCAGGGTTCGCTCGAGTTGCCCCTCGTGATACGCCAACCTGCCCAGCCAGTACAGCACCTGGGTATCGGCTTGACCCTCAGAGCGCAACTTGCGCAACAAGACCTCGCCGTGCGTTCCCTTACCGGTTTCGATCAGGGCAATGCCCAAAAAACCTTGCAATTTGGCTGGAAGTTGTACAGGCTCAAACGACTCGAGCAACTGCCTGAGCAAGCGAAACTCGGCGCGGTCAAACAACATCGGGGCAACTTCGAGCGCCAAGTCCAAAGCCTGGGTATTCAGTTGAGCATTGCGGTAATGCTTTAATGCCCGCATGGGATCGCCCACGGTCTGGGCTTGCCTTCCAGCGTTCAACGACAATTCGGCATGACGATCTACGTTGCGTTTGAGTTGGCTTTGCAGCACCTCGAGCATGATTTGAAGCGGTCTGTAGGTTTGATGCCCGAGCGGAGTGAGTGGCAAACCCGCCCGCCGCACCACGTTCAACCAACCCGCAGGCAACCGACAACCAAGCCGCGCCGCCGCTTCCTCGTTCCAGATTTCACAGACGCCGGCTTCGGGCAAGGCAGCCTGTACCGCTTGAGGCAGGCGTTTCAGTGCCTCGAGCATCAAATCGGCGGGATTAAGTTGCAACGACATTCCAGAAGCCACCAGCGCCAACCCAGCCGCCCAACCCTCGAGCGAAGATTGCACCAAATCTGGGGCGTCGGTGACGTTGCGCCCCAATAAATAATTTCGGGTTTCCTCGAGCGTAAATGCCAAATCTTGGGTACTGAACAAAAGCGCCTGCCCTTGCGCCACCAACTTGGCAAGCGGCAAGTGTTCCGCGTCGTAACCCGCGATTAAAAATCGGTGTCCCTCGCTTAAAAAACCCATCAAACGCATCAGCCAACGGCTTGCATCGACTCCTAAAACATGAATCCCATCCAAGAAAAACCTGAGGTTGTCGTCGCTCTGGTTTAAGTCACGCGCCAACAATTGCGCCAAAACATCCGCCAAAGCCGTATCAGATGCGCCTTGCTGCCAATGCTCGAGTAACAATTTTGGCTGCGTTACCCGCAACGCGCCCGCCAAAGCATGTGCCAACACCACAGGATCCGTGTGGTCTTCACTTAACTCGAGCCAGACCGCCCTGCGCACATCGGTTCGGGCAAACTGTGCCAGCAACGTCGTTTTGCCGTAACCAGACGGCGCAATCAAAGCCACCAGTTGCGAATCGCTGGCAGCCTCGAGTTGCGCCAGCAACCGCTTGCGCTCCAACTCAAACCGAAGCTTTTTCGGAATGACGCTCGAAAGGTCATCATTTGCCCTAGCGCTTGGCATGAGAACCATCCTATTCGATTGGTGATGATTCAGAATCAAAGTCATGTTCAACCTGTCTGCAAGGCGCTCTTCCCGTGAGGACTTGTACCTTAGGTTAGCAATTGACTGGTCACACGGTGGTCACAAAAGGAATACTTTTGATGCTTGCCATATCAACTTCAAAAGCTTCAATCGAGCTGCAATTGTGCCATCACGTCACGCACCATGACTTCAATCGGTTGACCAATGTCCAGCACCATCGCGTTCTCTGGCGGCTCGAGCGTATTTAACTGAGACTCGAGCAAACTTGGCGGCATAAAATGCTCTCGGGATTTCATGCGCTGGGCGATCAATTCACGGCTGCCATTCAAAAAAACAACTTTCAGACCCTCGAGATTTGCGGTGAGGGTCTGACGGTAACTGGCTTTGAGCGCCGAACATGCCAGTACAAGCGGTTGATTCTCGAGAAGATGTTGTTCGATCAGGGCGTGTAAACGCAGCAACCACGGTTCGCGGTCAGTATCGGTGAGCGCCTCACCATTCGCCATTTTTTCAACGTTACTTTGTGGGTGGTAATCGTCGGCATCTTTAAAAACCCAATTTAATGCTTGCGCCAACGCCGTGCCAAAGGTGGTTTTGCCAGAACCCGAAACGCCCATGACAATGACTGCTCGAGTCACAACGAACTCCGATAACTTTTCTGACGCATGATGCAACCCAATATAACCGTTAAACTGATGCGGTGAACCCGCAGATTCTCGAGCAACCCAGCACCAGTGAACTTGAAGTGTTTTTGCGCGAACACCTCGGCAAGAAAAAATTTGTCCAAATCGCAGGCACTTGCGAAGTGGTTTACGTCGGACGCGCCGCCAGCCTGACCGAAGCGGGCGATTACGTCGTGATGGTGAAAAGCGACGGCAGCATTCAAGTTCACGGCGCAAAGGGGGTCAAACCCATCAACTGGCAACCCCGCACCGATGATGTGCGCGTGACCAGGGACGAAGATGACCGCCTGATGCTGCTTGCCGAACGCTTCAAACCCAACGAACTGGTGCAAGTCACCTTCAGAAAAGTTTCGATGGCGTTTAGTCTCGAGCTACGCGACGAAAAAATGTTCCAACTGCACGGCTCAGAAGCCCAAATGCACGAGGCACTGGCGCAAAACCCAGATAGCATCGAACCAGGTTTGCGCGTCCTCGAGCGAGAATTGCTGGTCGGAGTGGGCGGCATTGACTTGTACGCGATGGACAACCTTGGGCGCTACGTGATCGTCGAAGTCAAACGCGCCAAAGCCACCCAAGAAGCCGTGCATCAACTCGAGCGTTACGTCAACGCCGTGCGGGAACAAGTTCCTGGGGAAGTTAGGGGTATTCTGGCAGCGCCCAGCATTTCAAACCCAGCCAGAGTTGTGCTCGAGAAACTGGGACTCGAGTTTTGCGAGTTGAACGCGTTGCCAGAGGAGAAGAAACCAGAACCGCAGATAGCGTTGTTTTAAGGCTCGAGATTTAGGATTTGTTTGTCAAGTTGCGATTTGTCGTTGTATGAAGAGTAAACTAAGGCTGAGCCAGTATCGAGGAGCAGCATATGAACGACGCAGACAGTTTGTTTATCAAAACCATTTACAACAACTTGACCGAGGATGCCCTCGAGCCAGACAGTAAATTTTATGAACCGATTTATGACGCATACACAAATGACCTTGATTACACTGCGCCGATAGACAAACTTTTTAACCAAATTAAGCTCACCAGTGACGCTGTTGGAAGTGCTCACTTTTTTTCAGGATATCGTGGTTCTGGTAAAACCACAGAATTAAAGCGACTCAAAAGAAAATTAGAATCTGAAGGTTTTATTGTGCTGTATGCCAACGCC
>JANLWR010000141.1:0-1671 GCA_031364625.1 Deinococcales bacterium
CGGAAAAGCTGACGTTTGGGTATTCAAAGTCCCTGGTTTTGCTGGGGTCGCGCACCAGAACGGGGGAGAGGTTCAGGTCAAACCCCATGTGCTCAAATAAGGCTTTTCGTTTCCAGAGCAATGACAGCGCACTGCTGCCCACCGTACCGCCACCAATAACGCCGATGTTCAAACGCTTCATGCCTCGAGTATACCCGTTGGTATACCAAAATTAAAGTTTTGAGCGATTTGAACTCGGTTTGAATCAAACTCGAGCTAGACTGAAACCATGATCGATTACGGTGTGCTCTGCATTGAAGACCAAACTGAAGGACTGGCAGCCGTGCGCAAAATACTGCCCGAACCTCAATTTAAAGAAGTGCTGTTCGAGAGTTCAGTAGACGAAAATGCTTCGATTCGTCGGGTGCTGCGAACCATGATCGAATTGCGGGCTTTGCCGTTGGTGCTGACCATCGGTGGCTCGGGCGTTGGAATCCGCGAACGCGTGCCAGAAATCACGCTCGAGATTATTGACCGCCAAATTCCTGGTATTGCCGAACTTGCACGTCTGGCAGGAATTCAAAAATCGCGCCGTGCGGCGTTGTGGCGCGGCGTGGCAGGAAGTAAGGGCAAGACTTTGGTAATTAACCTGCCGGATTGGGAAACCTCGGTTGCCATCGAAGCCATCATGCCAGTGCTGGCAATCACCATCAAGAATCTGAACGGGCAATGAAAAACCCTCTTTCAACTCGAGCTGCCAACATTCCCAAAAATGTTTTTCTGGCAATGGATTTAGCCAAAGCCAAAGCCCGTTCCAACGGTTTAGAAGTTATTGACCTGTCCATCGGCTCGAGCGACCTTGCCGCGCCCCCAGAAGCCCTGCAAGAGCTATCACGCGCCGCACTTGACCCGAGCACAATGGGTTACGGCTTGTATCAGTCCAGTTTGCCTTTTCGCCAAGCCGCCAGCGTATGGATGAACTCGAGGTTTGAACTGACCCTCGAGCCTGAACACGTTCTCAGTTTGATCGGTTCTCAAGAAGGTCTGGCGCACTTACTTTTGGCACTCACCGACCCTGGCGATACGATTCTTGCGCCCGACCCCGCGTATCCAAGTTACTTTGGCGCGTTTGCACTGGCTGGTGCAAAACCGTTTTACATGCCACTGATGCAACAAAACGGTTTTCTGCCAGATTTCTCGAGCATCCAAATTCAAACTGCTCGAGCTGCCAAATTGATGGTTTTGAATTACCCGAACAACCCGACGGCTGGTGTCGCAACGCTCGAGTTTTGGCATGAAGCACTCGAGTTTTGCCAGACTCACGACATTTTGCTGATTCATGACGCGCCGTACAGCGAAATGACTTTTGGAAATTATGTCGCGCCCAGTGCGCTTCAAGCCGATCCGAAACTGACGCGCACTGTCGAACTTCACAGTTTTTCCAAAACGCACCACATGGCAGGACTGCGGATTGGCTGGGCGGCGGGAAACCTCGAGATGCTTGACGCACTGGCACAGACCAAAGGCGTGATTGACTTTAACCAGTATCTCGGCATTCAACGCGCCGCTATCAAAGCCTTGCAATCAGACCCCACTCGAGTTCGTCAAGACGCAAAAACTTTTCAAGACCGCCGTGATACGTTGCTCGAGTCACTACGCAAAATGGGTTGGAACGCGCCAATGCCACAAGCC
>JANLWR010000147.1:0-2215 GCA_031364625.1 Deinococcales bacterium
CAGTCCCGCCCGAGCCATCAATTGATGCCCCGAAATGGTTTTTAAGAGCGTGGTTTTCCCCATGCCCGAACCGCCACGCACCCACGCCCATTCGCCTTCGCGTATATTTCGCAGTCGCTCGAGTTCGCGTTCGCGCCCGAGCAAGACGGGTTGATATTGACTGCGGATGGTTTCGATGTTACTTTGTAGTTTCAGTCCAAGCGCTTCAGCCTCTTGACGAACGTGTACCGTCTCATGGCTGTTTCCAACCAGCAAAAGCGGATACAAGCGCCTTAAATCCTCCAATTCGGGTTCTGGAGCGCCAGGGAACAAATACGCGGTTTCGGCGTATTGACTGGCAGTCTTAAAATTCCCGCGTGTGGCTTCCTGTTCGGCGTTGACAAGGTACAAGCGGCGCATCTGACCAGCCAGCAACTCGCGCTGGTCAAACATCCAACGCTCGAGTTCTTCACCGCAATCGTCAATGTTCACACCCTCAAGAAACATGCCCTGGTAAAGACCAAGCGCGGTTTTCAAATCATGATTCTCGAGCGCCGTTAAAAGCTGTTGAACGTCGGTGTTGACGTTCGTCCAAACTCGGGTTTCATCCGCTTCAATGATTCCTGGCGCAGCTTTTCGCAAACGACTGAGGGTGATGGACAGGTTGTTGAGTCGGTCTGCGTTTTTTGGAAAGAACAGTGTTGCCAAATGCTTGCGATCTCGGCGACCTCCAATGGCAAGGTAGGCGAGCAGCAGCAAAGGTTTGAGCCGACCAAAATCGGCTCCGCTTAATTGCAAACCTCCAAACGTAATGAGGATCACGAGAGCAGTGTAGCGGATGCGGACAGGTTTTGGAAAGGGGTCGGTAGGAGGCGACCTGTCATGCTGCTGGCAGCAAGATCAAACCAAGCAAAAAACCTCGATGTGCACACGCTTTTGTTATTTTCGGATTGAACTTTCAAGCTGTCAGGAGGAAAACCCTATGAACGATTACGCCGCCGAACTCCTTTCTCGAGAACGCCTCAAAACGTTTTACCAAGAAGCCGACGAATACCGCCTTTTGCAAAACGCCCACCCTCAAAAAACCTTTCGCATCTCGAGATTCCAAATTCTCCTGCAACTCATGGCATTTTGGCGCTCGAGAAAATTTCAAGCTCGAGATTCTAGGGGAGGTGAGAACGTGTAGACCATTCGCTCGAGATGCGTTTTGGACTGGATTTCGGCAAAAAACAGGATGCGGTCAGGTCGGCAAACCCCCGCATCCACGCTCCACCCGCTTAGGAGGAACTTATGAATCGTACTGCAAAAGTTGTTAAACAATCGGTCATGGCTGCAATGTTGGTTATCGCTTCGGTTTTTGTTGGTGTGCAATTCGGCACGAACTTTGCCAAGCATCAAGTGGTTGGGCAAACGCTCGAGAAGGATTGGTTGACACCTATTTTGGTGGATAACCCATTGCCTTGCTCAAAGTGCTAAAAATCATCGGATGGCGGAGAAATTATTCTCCGCCATCCACACAAATTTAGTGCATAATGGAGACAATATGAGAGGTGCAAAAGTTGCAGATATTCAAACGACTTGCCAATTGTTGATTGAAACCCAGCAATATGATCGCATCTCAAGCGTGATTGATTTAGGTATCCAAAATTTTAACGATTCTGAAGACTGGAACACACTACTTGAGTTACTTCGTCATATTCCCCTGAACATTCGGATTGACTCAATACCTTTGGCTTTAAACTTCGCAAAAGCGTTATCTAAAACAAAGCAGAGTAAAGAGTTTTTCGATTTTTGCGATGTAATACTTAACCTTTACGGCATTGCTCGAGTTGCTGAACTTGAAGTTGAGCGCAGTATGGAGTTGTACGATTTGCACCAATATCGAGAAGCACATTCGTGCTTAGAACTCGCAATCAAATACCTTGAAGGCGAAATGCTTGGAATTGCTTACAATAAGCTTGGGCTTGTTCTTTTTGCACTCGAGAAACCTTGGCAACAGGCATTCAAACAAGCACGTGTTTTTTTAACAGGTTTAGAACTCGGAAAATCTTTAATCAATGAAGGATTTTGTTTGGCGCAAAGTCATCAAACAATACAAGCACAAAGCGTTTGGCAAGAAGCACTGGTTCATCTTCACGGCAACCTCAGATTACAGGCTTGGGTTCGGTACAATCTTGGCATTACAGCAATGCGTGACCTGAATCCAGAATCAGAACGTCATTTTCTTGAGGGGCTA
>JANLWR010000813.1:0-3650 GCA_031364625.1 Deinococcales bacterium
TGGGTATTTATTTTTTAAAACGACCCGTCCATGATTGCGGTTCTCACCAATCATGGCTCGAGCGCTGAACAACATTTTTGGAGGTTTAAATTGCGTTTCTTGATTCCAGCATTACTGATATTGATTCTTCTGGGTTGTGCCATGTCCAGCAATCAAATCAGCGCTTTAAAAACAATAACTTACAGCCCAAGTTCACAAAATTTTCCAAATCCCGAACGTGGCTTTATGACCGCCTTTGTGGTCGGTTGGAAATTATCGCCAACGGGCGAGGATTTGGCAACCTGGGATTTTTGTGGGCAGGGCAATAATTTTACGGCGTACAACGATGACCGTTTGAACAAGCCCTTACTTGCCAAAGAAGTCCAAGCCATGCGCAACAGCGGGCAATCCGTGGCTCGGGTTTTTTACCATTTGTTTAAATACCGCAACACCAGCCTCGGCGCTGACATGCTCGAATTGCTGCAAGCAGATTTTGATACGGCACGCGCCGGTGGGATTAAACTTTCATTGTCGTTTACCTACAATTTTTCCAAAGGCGGTCCTGACGCGCCGTTGGCACGGGTTTTGGAGCATGTAACAGCCTTAAAACCCATCTTGCAAAGCAATGCCGACATGATTGCCCAGGTGCACGTCGGTCTGATCGGTTGCTGGGGTGAAATGCACACCTCGAGCAACAATTTGATTGGCGAGGCGGGTTTTAACGACAACACCAAGCAAATTATCACAGCCATGCTCGACGCCGTACCGTCAAACCGAGCCGTGATGGTGCGTTACCCGTTCATCAAGTTCGCCTATCTTAGCGGGCAGCAAGAAGCTCCCATCGCAGCCCTGACCGACGCCGAGGCGTTCTCTGGCAGTGCCAAAGCGCGGCTCGGACATCAGGACGACTGCATCGATTGCGGCGAGAAAAATGGTGGAACTTGGAATGTTGGCGGTACGGTCGCACAACTTCGGGCGTACCTCGAGAAAGACAGTCGTTTCTTGCCACATTTTGCAGAATCGGACGGAATCTTAGACCCAAACGAGGCACTGGTTGACGTTGATGGTGACGGTTTTGTTCGTCCCGAACATGATTCTTGCATTCGGATGCTGGGCACGAGCGCCAAGCCTGGATTGCTGGCACGAGAGCATTTCAGTGGCGTTGACAGCGATAACCCGATTGGTTTGGAGGGCGCGGCAAATATTGGCATTGCCCGCAGCGCAGGCATCAAACGTTGGAAGAAAGATGGTTGCTACCTCGAGATCGCCAAACGCCTGGGTTACAGGCTCGAGCTGTTGCGGGCTTCGTTGCCAAGCACCGCCCAAACGGGAAAAACATTAACGGGCACAATCACAATTCAAAATGTGGGCTTTGCCAGTCCGTTCAATTCCAGGGGACTCGAGTTGGTGTTGCGTTCCAAAACAACGGGGGCGGTCACAAAATTAAATTTACTTAAAGCCAAAGATGCCAACCTCGACCCGCGTTTGTGGTTGCCCGAACGTGGTGAAATCAAAATTAACTTTTCAGTACCACTGCCCAAAAACCTCGAGGCTGGAAAGTACGAAATGCTGCTCAATTTGCCCGACCCAATGCCAAAACTCGAGACTCGACCCGAGTACAGCATTCAAATGGCGAACCAGAACGTTTGGGAGTCAAGCACTGGTTTTAACGCTTTAAACGCAACACTCGAGATCACCAAAAACTAAGTACCTCCCGCCTGCATTTTAGAATTTCCGCTTCGCTCCAATTCTGTCATTTCGGCGGCAGGTACGTTGTCCCTACTCCCGTTGGTCGGAAATGTTTTAGGAAGAAACTCTAAAACATTTCGGGGAGATACTTAAAAGGATAGCGCATGAAAAATGTAATGATGTTGTTGCTGATTTCAAGCTTTATGGCTTGTTTCGCCTCGAGTCCAATCAAAGCTGCCTTGAACGTCAAAGACAAGCCATTTTTAGCCCTCGGTGACGGTATAAGCGATGACCGCGCACCGATTCAAACCGCCATAGACGCGGCTCGAGACGCTGGCGGTGGTGAGGTGCTGCTGCCCGCCGGCACGTACCGAGTGACCCTCGCGCCAAAAATCCCGAATGAAAGCGCTTTAAGACGTGTTTTTACGATTTATCCGAACGTCCGAATTCGCGGCGAAACCAGAGACTCGAGCATCATTCGTTTAGCCGACAACCAAAGCGGATACGGAGCCATTTTTTCGGGGCAAACCTTTGGTGCGGATGTGAGCGGTTTTGAATTGCATTCTTTAACCGTAGACCAGAACACCACCAAGAACCCAGTCAACACGCTTAGCGACGTTGCGATTAACGAACAAGATTTTAGTGAAAGCAAAATACGAGCCGCCGTCTGGCTTGCCACAGGCAAGAACATGACCGTGCAAGGTTGCCGTTTTACCGACATCAAAGCCATTTGGACTGTTTTTATGGCAGGCAACACCAAAAATGTTGAAGCCGTGACCATCAAGGATAACCTGATCGAGAACGTCGGCGGCGGCAACCTCGACTTTGACGCTTCACAGATTTACACCGAAACCAACGGCGCACAAAGTCAGATCAGCAACAACACGATTACCTCGAGAAACGACGGTCAAGCCGGTTTGTTGGGTTTACGCACGGGTATCGAAGTGCACGGCGATAACATTGTGGTCAAAGGCAACACCATTCGCGGTTTTTTAACGGGCTTGAACGTCGGCAGTTCATGGACTGCCAAAAACAACACGGTTGTCAACAATCGCTTTGAGAATATCAACTCGGGCGTGGTACTCTGGGCAGATGCCATTTCCATCAAACCACCGCCCGACATCGTGATGCGCGATATTGTCGTCGCCAATAACAGCTTTACCATTGATGTTGGCGGCTGGCAAACCGTACCACTTGGAAAAGATGCCACTTTCTCAGCAGTAAGAATCGAGCAGCAAGGCGCGAAAGACCGTCAACTCGAGAATATCGAAATCAGCAACAACAGCATTCAATTCCTGAATATCACTGGCGCAGGACACGAAATTGGTGATCGTTACAGCTCGGGAATCCATTACAACCGGGGCTGGGCAAGCAACCCGAACAACCTGACCAGCAACTTAAAAATTGTTGGCAACACCATCAAAGACCCGCCCGCGATGGGCATTTACATCAATGCGCCAGTCAAAAATGCCGAAATTAACAACAACACCATCATCAATCCAGGCTCGAGTTACGGCGCGAAAAAATGGATTCGCTGGCAGAGCGGGATTTTTTTGCAAAATAAACTTGAGGCAATCAACGTCCTGAACAACATTTTTTCGGGGCAGGATTTACAACAGGGCATTTTTGCCATCAACACCGTCATTGGCGATAACATTCAATCGGGCAACAGCGTCTCAGGCTCGAGCCTTCCTATTTTTGTGCGCGGCACAGAAGAGGGCACAGGAGCTTGGAAAAGTCCTTGATTGATCGGTAAAAGTTTGTACCGCAAAAACATCAGACCAGCTCGAGTTTAAAACCGTCCGCAATAATGCCCAGAATATGATGGCGTTCGATCATCTGATAATGCTTGTGACCCGCCATGACGTTGCCGCCAGCGTTCTCAAACCAGCTCGAGTTTAAAACCACATCAAAGCTGCTCGAGAGATCACCATGAAACGAATCCAAATCTGTGACCTCGAGCGCCACCACATTGAAAAACC
>JANLWR010000818.1:0-6356 GCA_031364625.1 Deinococcales bacterium
CGTTGGTGGCGGAGACGAAAGCGTGGGAGGAGACTCGGAATGAAATGCAAGCGAAAGCGGTGTGGCGGTTTGGGGTGGATGAAGCTCGAGTGAAGTTAATGCACTGGTATCCTCGACCAACAATTTAAGCTGGACGCGCCACTAATCGAGTCTGCTGACCTCGCGGCGTGGATTGCCTGATTTATAGGCAAGTAACAACGCCTCGAGTGCCCGTCCACGGTGCGAGATTTTACGTTTTTCTTCGACGGTCAGTTCCGCAAAGGTTTTGCCTAATTCTGGGACTAAAAACAATGGGTCATACCCAAAACCAGCCTCACCACGGGGCCCCTCGAGGATCAGACCTTCGATTTCGCCTCGGTAAGTCTCGACAAAACCGTCTGGGTGCGCCAGCGCAATGACGCTGACAAACTTGGCTTTGCGCGGTTGCGGCACGTTTCTGAGGTGCTCGAGCAAGTGCAAGTTTCGCTCGAGATCGGTCTTGAAGTTGCCAAACCTGGCGCTGTACACGCCAGGCGCACCGTTTAATGCCTCAACCTCGAGTCCAGAATCGTCTGCCAAGGCGACCATTTTGGTGATGAGTGAAATGCTGGCAGCTTTGATCATGGCATTCTCTTCGTAGGTTGCACCGTCTTCGGGTGGCATGGCAACGTCAAATTGATCCAAACTGAGCAATTCCCAAGCCAAAGGATTCAAACCTTCTTTGAACTCGAGAAGTTTGCCTGCACTGCTGGTGGCGAGAATGACGCGCATAAGATGCGCGAGTCTACCGTGGGATGTTGAAAACCAACAAATCTCATTTGAAGATTAAGACTCGAGTCCAGCCGCTTTGAAAGCTCCACTGACCACAATTTTTGCTTCACTCACGACTTTCTCGAGATGAGTTTGCCCCAAAAAGCTCTCGGCGTAAACTTTGTACAACTCTTCGGTGCCGCTTGGACGCGCCGTGAACCACGCGTTTTGGGTGCAAACCTTTAAGCCGCCGATGGGTTCATTGTTGCCTGGCGCTCGGGTTAATTTGGCGGTGATCGCCTCGCCAGCCAACTCGGTTGCTGTGACCAAATCTGGCGTCATGCTCGAGAGGACTTTCTTTTGCTCCCTGCTTGCGGGTGCGTCCTCGCGGGTGTAGGCGCTCGCACCAAATTCTTGCTCGAGGGCTTGATAATGCAGGTCTGGGGTTTTGCCCGTGACCGCCGTGATTTCGGCTGCCAACAAACCCAGAATGATGCCGTCCTTGTCGGTGCTCCAAGCCGTGCCATCAAAACGCTCGAAGCTCGCTCCAGCGCTTTCCTCGCCGCCAAAACCGATGGTGCCGCTTGCGAGTCCTGGCACAAAGTATTTAAAACCAACCGGCACCTCGAGTAAATTCCGCCCGAGTCTTGCCACCACACGGTCAATCAGGCTGCTCGAGACGAGGGTTTTGCCGACACCCATGCTCGAATTCCAGTTGGGGCGATTCTGGAACAGATAATTGATGCAGACCGCCAAGTAATGGTTCGGGTTCATCAAGCCTGTCGGCGTGACAATGCCGTGACGGTCGGCGTCAGGGTCATTACCGATAGCCACATCAAAATGATCTTTTAACTTAATCAGGCTTGCCATCGCGTCGGGACTCGAGCAATCCATGCGAATCTTGCCGTCCTTGTCCACGGTCATAAACCCAAATGTAGCATCGATACGGTCATTGACGATCTCGAGTTTGATGCCCAGAACATCACGAATCAATTCCCAGACTTTAAGACTTGCGCCTCCAAGCGGGTCAATGCCGATTCGGACGCTCGAGTTTTTGATTGCCTCGAGATTCACGACGTTATGTAAATCGTTCACGTATGCCGAATCGAAATCAAACTTGATCGCCTGGGTCCAAGCGCTGGAAAACGGCACGCGTTTGACACCCTCGAGATTGCGTTTTAGAAGCTCATTGGCTCGAGCCTGAATCGCGTTGGTGGCATTGGTGTCCGCAGGTCCACCGTGCGGCGGGTTGTACTTAAAACCGCCATCCTGCGGTGGGTTGTGGCTGGGCGTGATGACGATGCCATCCGCCTTGATGCTTGAGTTTTTGTTCGCTCCAAGAATGGCGTGCGAAACCAAGGGCGTTGGGGTGTAACCACGGTTTTGATCGACGCAGACCTGCACACCGTTCCCTACCAAAACCTCGAGCGCCGTGACCCAGGCGGGTTCGGACAGGGCGTGGGTGTCCATGCCCATGAACAATTTTCCGGTGATGCCCTCTTTTGACCGGTATTCCGCAACCGCCTGCGAAATCGCGGCAATGTGATCCTCGTTAAAAGACCCCTTCAAACTCGAGCCGCGATGCCCCGACGTGCCAAACGCAACGGTTTGCGCGATGTCATCCAAATTGGGTTTTAGCGCGTAATACCCAGTGACGAGCCGTGAAATGTTTTCGAGCATCGAATGCGGGGCTTGCAAACCAGCCAAAGGTGAGCGTGACATAACAATAGACTATTACAAACGATACCTTCAGCGCACCTGAACAAAGTTCACATCTCGAGTTCCTTCATTCAGCCACCGTTCAGCTAAAAGATTCAAGATGAACCCAAGTCAACCCCTGGAACAAAAGGGATAAATGTTGCATCAGAGTAACGAAAAAAGATGTACCCTGAACTCAGGCACAGGTTATTTCGTACTTAAGAAATCTAGCTCCTCGAGGCTGCCTCGAGATGGAGGTCAATCATGAACTTAGGCGCACCAGAAATTATCGGACTTCTCGTCGTGGCACTCATTTTGTTCGGCGCAAACCGCCTGCCAGAGATCGGCAAGGGCTTGGGCAAAGGCATCCGCGAATTCAAGAAAGCCAGCAAAGAATTGACTGGCGAACTCGAGAGTTCATTCAAAGACGAACCCATCACGACTCCAGCCAAGCAAAAAACCGAAGCTTAAGTCTAAATCATGGACAGCAACTCGGATGCAGGTTTTAAAGAAGCACCACTTTTAGCTCACCTCGAGGAACTTCGGCTGAGGCTGATTTACGCCGTCGTGTTCTGGGCGATAGGTTCTGGCGTGGCTTGGACGTACCACAATCAATTGTTTAACCTGCTTCGCAAACCGCTCGATGCGTTTATTGCCAGTGGCGGCAAAGTCACCATCACGGCATTGCGATTGACCGACCAGTTGACCACTGCATTGCAAATTTCATTGTTTGGCGGCATCATTCTGGCGCTGCCATTTGTGGTCTATCAAGTTTGGGCTTTTGTCGCCCCCGGTTTGACCAAATCCGAGCGACGTTGGGGCGCACCTTTTATTCTTGGCGTCGGATTTTCGTTCGGCTTGGGCGCGGCTTTTGCCTACTTCGTGATTCTGCCTTATGCCACCAGTTTCTTGCTGGGCGGCTTTCTGCCAAATGTAACTAACAATTTAACGATAGCCGAATACGTCAACGATATTCTGATGTACCTTGGCATTTTTGGTTTGCTGTTCGAGCTGCCCATCACCATGTTCTTGCTCTCCAAAATTGGGCTACTCAACCCCAAGCTTCTCTCGAGCATGAGGCGTTACGCGATTTTTGCGATTTTTGCCGCCAGCGCCATTTTGACCCCAACCACCGATTTGGTGAACATGCTCATGATGGCAGGACCACTGATTGTCCTGTATGAAATCGGCATTATTCTGTCCGGCATTGCCGTACGACAAAACGCTCGAGCACGCAAGGTTTTGGAAGCCAACCGTATTGACGATGATTTCCAAGACGAAGAATAATTTGACTTCCGAACAATTTCCCCGTTAGACTTTACGCACATGCAAGCGACCTCGTACTTTTTTAAATAACACGGCGCTCGAGTAACCTCGGGTGTCGTGTTTAACTTCGGCGAAAGCCGAAGTTTTTATTTGAACGACAGGTCAGAAAGAGGAAATTTATGCCAGACAAGAAAATACAGGATTACCGCGATTCAATCGACAGCATCAACCTCGAGATTCTGCAACTGTTATCCAAACGCGCCAGCGTGGTCAGCCAGATTGGCAAGCGCCAAACCGAACTGGGGCAGCATCATTACGACCCCAAACGCGAATCGGAGATGCTCGAGAAACTCGAGAGCGCCAACCCGGGACCGTTCGCGGGCGCAACCATCAAGCAACTGTTCAAAGAAATTTTTAAAGCCAGCCTTGACCTGGAAGAAAAACAAGACAAACCCAAACTGAAATACTCGAGAAAAGCCAAACCCGAAAACACGACGGTTGTGGTGTCCAGGGGTGATGTGCGCGTCGAATTTGGTGGCGCAGAAAAAGTCTTGATTTCTGGTCCTTGCAGCATCGAATCCTGGGAGCAGATGGAAAGCACCGCCGCGTTCGTGGCGTCACGGGGGGTGAAATTGCTGCGTGGTGGCGCGTACAAACCCCGCACCAGTCCTTACGGCTTTCAAGGCTTGGGCGAGGAAGGACTGCAATACGGCGCGAAAGCCGCCGCCATGCACGGACAGGTTTTTGTCGCCGAAGTCATGGACACTCGAGATGTCGAACTCGCCGCACATTACGCCGACATGTTGCAAGTTGGCACCCGTAATGCCCAAAACTTCGCGCTGTTAAAAGAAGTCGGCAAGGCAGGTAAACCCGTTTTACTCAAACGCGGCATGAGCAGCACGATGGAAGAATGGTTGCTGACCGCCGAATACATCCTCTCGAGTGGCAACGACCAGATTGTGCTCTGCGAACGCGGCATTCGGACATTCGAGAAATGGACGCGCAACACCCTGGATTTAAGTGCGGTAGCCGTGGCAAAACTCGAGACTCACTTGCCCGTGATTGTGGACGTGACCCACGCTGCCGGACGGCGGGACATTTTGATTCCACTGGCGAAGGCGGCACTGGCAGTTGGCGCTGACGGCGTTCACGTTGAAGTACATCCGAACCCTGCCACCGCACTGTCCGACAACGAACAACAACTCGACTTTAACAGTTTCGATCAGTTCATGGCGGAAGTCAGACCAATGCTGGGTTGGAAGTAAACCACGTTTTTAAAACCTCGAGCGACGTAAACTAGAACCGTGCTAAAAAACATTTTCAATGCCATCATGAAAGTCACCGACCCGCGCCCGAAATACACGGGCACGAGGTGTCTGGTCGAACGTCAAGTGGTCGGCGGTTGTGACTTGTGTATGCAAGCCTGCCCTCACGATGCCGTGCGAATTACCGACCGCGTTGAAATCATCGAAGCCGATTGCACGGGTTGCGGTTTGTGCGTCCAAGTCTGCCCGACTGGAGCGCTCGAGTACGAGTTGCCGCCGATGCTGGCAAGCCTGAAAAACCAAGGCACGACCTACAGTTTGGCAATGGGCAATGACCGCGTCAACACCAGCCTCAAATGCTCCAAAGTTCCAGGGGACTCGCCAACCGTTCCATGCCTCGCTCGAGTCAGCCCCAGCATGATTCTGGCATCGAGCGCTTGGGGACAAAAACTGACCCTGATTCGCAACGATTGCGCCACATGCAGCCTCGGCGGGGACACCGTGCCGCAAGCCATCGAAAACGTGCTCGAGATTGCCCGCGCCTACCGCGAAAACATTGGCGCGGTCGTGGCAGAAGTCGTGCAATACGGCGCAACTGAAACCACCACAGAACTGACTCCAAAACCAGCACCCGCCCAACCCACCGTCAACGTCTCGAGACGAGATGCCTTCAACGTGTTCGGCTCGAGCTTAAAACGCACCACCGCCGATTTGATCCCCGAAAATCCGTTCCCTGGCATCAACACCAAACTCGAGGTTGCACCCGTGCCCGACGAGTGGACGTGGCGCAAAAAAGCCTTGCGCCCAAAACCCGATCTCGAGACGCTGCAATACTGGCCCGCGCCAACCGTCAATGACGACTGCATTTTCTGCCCAGTCTGCCAGAACGTCTGCCCGACCAACGCCGTCACCCGAACCCGAGAGATGGATGGGAACTTTCAGATCATGCTCGAGACGGCAGCCTGTACGGGTTGTAACGCCTGTGTTGTCTCGTGCCCACCCGCCGCCATGACCTTGGAGCGCCAAGTCAAATTTGAATTGCTCGAGCAAACCGTGATGCTGCACGAAGGGTCTGGGGAGTAAGGCTCGAGTTTGAAGTACAATCAACTCGAGATGTATATCAAAAAAGTTGAGTTCACAAATTTGCGTTGTTTCAAGCACGGGGAGATGGATTTTCGTTACCCAGGCGATGGAATAACTGTACCTGATGGAGTGCCGAATCTCGAGAATGTCAATTTGATTCTTGGGGTGAATGGGGCTGGGAAAACCACGGCTTTAAAGGCTGTTGCGCTTAGTTTGATGGCACAAATGCCGTCTACTGGATTTGTACCAGATTCTCTTATTCGACGTGAAAAAAGAAGTTATCATAAGTTTGCATCAATTAAACTAGATACTCAT
>JANLWR010000182.1:0-4676 GCA_031364625.1 Deinococcales bacterium
CTGCTCGACGAGATTGAAAAGGCGCACCCTGACTTGTACGCCATTTTGCTCCAAGTCATGGATTACGGCAAACTGACCGACCACAACGGCAAAAGCGTTGATTTCCGCAGCACCATTCTGATCATGACCACCAACGCGGGCGCTTCTGAAGCGGGCGAAAAACGAGTTGGTTTCACCGAAGGTTTCAACGCGGGCGCAAGCCAAGACGCGATCAAACGCCTTTTCACCCCAGAATTCCGCAACCGTCTGGACTCCATTATTTCCTTTGCGCCACTCTCGAGCGACATCATGGGGCATATTGTCGAAAAATTCTTGAAAGAACTCGAGAATCAACTGCTCGAGCGTCACGTCAAAATGAAAGTCAGCACCCCAGCCAAAGAATGGCTGGCATTGAAAGGCTACGACAAACGCATGGGCGCAAGACCCCTGGCGCGGGTGATTCAGGAAAGCATCAAAAAACCTGTTTCCGACGCGTTGCTGTTTGGAAAACTCAAAGACGGTGGCACGCTCGAGGTGGGCGCGAACGAAGAGGGTTTGAATTTTAAATACTCGAGTTTGAAGAAAAAAGTTGAACAAGCTGCGACGCTCGAGCATCTGAATTGAAACAAAAAGCTACGGACACCAAAAAGTTTCTCGAGCTTAAAAATCCAAATTTTACTTCGCGGCAACTTTAACGATTTTGCCTTTTAAAGCCATTTCAGCATTGATTTTGTTGGTGATAAACCATTGTTGCCCTATTGCAACGGCGGTGGAAAGCACCCAATAAAGTGTCACACCGGCGGGGAATGACAACACAATATAAACAAAAATAAATTGCATGACCAGTTGTTGTTTAAACATTTCAGGTGTGTTGCGGGTCGAAATCCACAACTGACCAATATTTACAACCACATATAAAACTGGCAAAATATAAAATGGATCGGGTAAACTTAAATCGCGTAACCATAAAAAACCTTGGTTAAACTCGAGGTTTTGAAACACGCGCCACAAGACCACCAACACTGGCATTTGCAACAGAATCGGTAAACAGCCCGAGAGTGGGTTCGTACCGTGTTCTTTGTAGAGTTTCATCAACTCTTCTTGTTGTTTTTGAGGGTTTTCTTTGTATTTGGCTTGGAGTTCTTTGACTTGAGGTTGAATGGCTTGCATTTCGGCAGTTGATCGGAACTGGGTTTGCAAGAGTGGCCACAACGCCAAGCGCAACAACAAGGTAAACGCGATGATCGCCAAACCCCACGAGTGCGTGTAAGAATTTAAAAACTCGAGGATTTTGACCAGCACAAGTGAAATCTGACCAAAAATATTGGGTTTGAACAGTCCTGGCAGGGCGTAATAACCTTCCTGGTTAAAGCGAATCAACTCGTCAAACCCACCGTACAAATTCAGTTTGTTCTGCGTGCCACTCAAGGCAACATTGATAGTGCTGACATCGAAGTTTTCAGTGCCTTTGTCGGTTTTGCGCGATTGGGTACGAAGCCCGAGTTTAACTGGCAAGCTGCTTTTCAAATCTTGGTCGCGCACAATAAACGACTGCCCTTGACTGCCAAAGAACGAACGGCAGCATTGCATACTGGCGTACACCGCATTTTTGACTTCACCGCTAGATGCCGTTTCGCCAACCTCGAGCGGCGCAGTTTGCCCGGACTCGAGGGCTTTCATGACGGGTTTACCGTCGCCCAGACCAACAAATTCAATTTGGTAATTGTTTAAGCCAGTCACGTTTAACTCGAGGTTGAGGGTCAGTTCTCTGACTTTCATGGAGTAGATTTTGGTGACACTCGAGCCACCCGCCGTGTACTGGAACGTTGCGGTTAAAACACGGTTGTTTGGATCGCCGTTGATCTCGAGTTTGGGCGGCACAACATTGCTGGGCGTTCCAAGCGGTTTACCGTCTGCTTTCAACACGACACTCGAGCGTACATCTTTCATCACCAGGGTCGAATGACGGTCATAATTGCCTTTGTTGTCCGTGCCTTTGACCAGTTTTGGATACCAACCCAGAATTTCGCCAGCCTCGTTGAAGGCAATATCGACCAAATTGGTCGCCGCGATGTAATCCCCTTTACCATCTTTGTCAATGTCGGGTTCACTGACCGCAGCATTGGTTTTACTACCATCTGGATTGGTGATTTCTTTGGTGACTTTGGTTGGCGTGATCCAATTTGGCTCGAACGCCAAAGCGCTGCCCGAAAAGAAAGTCCCTAGAAGCGCCGCGACAGCCACCAGCGCGAATTTGTAACCTTTTAACATTCCTACTCCTCTAAAAACCCGAGTTTAAGACACTCGAGGCTTGTTCTTCCACATGCCAATTTCTGGAACGGGATCAAATCCGCCCGGATGCAACGGCTGGCATTTTAAAACACGAATGGCTGCCAGAACTGTGCCTTTTGCCGCACCGTGAACCCGTACCGCCTCCAGCGCGTAACTCGAGCAACTTGGGACGAACCTGCAACTTGGTGCGCCTTTTAAGGGCGACAAATACTTTTGATAGCCAACAATGCCCAGCATTAAAGCTTGGGCGGCGAGGTTCGGGCGTTTTGGGCGGCTCGAGAATGGGTCGGTGGGGTTCGGACTGGGTGTAGGGGATGGTCTGAGACCATCCCCTACGGACGATGATTGGTTCATGCTCAAAGTTACGGTTTGTTCGGGTAAAACGTTCCCTGACTCGACTGAGGTCATGACACCAACCCACTTTTTCGGGCAGCGACATGAATGGCTTTGACCAGTTGCAAGTACGTGGCACTTGCGGCTTCGGGTTGCGCCACGATCATGGCTTCCATCGCGGGCAAATCCATGCGGCGCACGGCTTCACGGATGCGACGGCGGACTTTGTTGCGAACCACGGCTTTACCCACTTTTTTAGAGACCACGATTCCGACCACCACCTCGAGCCTTTTGGTTTTGATCCAACGCAGACTGAGTAAATTGCTGCGTCCCGCTTTGCCTTTGGCACGAACCCGCCGAAAGCGCCAATCGCCGCTTAAACTGGCATAAGGCAATGGTTTGAATGCCCTGAGTGAATCAACACGAGCCTCGAGTGTGTTGTCTCGAGGCTCGGTCATGATGATCTCCAAATTCTAGGGATGGTTTAAGACCAATCCCCCACAAGGGGCTTATTGGAAGTGTGGGCTGCTGACGGCAATGATCTTACGACCCTTTGCACGACGGCGTGACAGCACTGCGCGACCCGTGGGGGTGCTCATGCGGGCGCGGAATCCGTGGGTTTTGGCGCGTTTACGACGGTTTGGTTGCCATGTACGTTTCATAGTGTGACCTCAGAACGCTCAGTCTCGAGCCAGTAATTTCCTGCCTCGAGTTGAGGCTAGCCTTGAAAATATAGCACAGCTTTATAAGACTGGCAACAGCAGCCGAACGCTGGAGACTGGAAGCTCGAGTTTTCCGTTTACCGCCCTAAATTGCTCGAGCGTCAGAACATCTTGCCAGACGCCCGATTCAACTCCAGCCATTTTCAGGTCAAGTTCTAAGGTTGTCACGGTAGCATCTCGAGTGGCGGCAACAATCGCAACATCGGCGCGTCCAGACTCGTCCGTGAAGGCTCGAGCGAAGGCGATGGTCTCATCTTGACTCGCCAACCAAACCAGGTTTCCCGCCTGAAGTGCGCGGCTTGAGCGACGGGCGCGAATTAACTTTTTGACATCCTCACGCAAGTTTTTGTCCCAACGGTTTTCGTCCCAAATCATCGGGGCGCGGTTGAGTGGGTCGCCGCCGCCCATCATGCCGATTTCGTCGCCGTAATAAATTCCAGGCACGCCAGGGTACGCCAGCATCAGCGCCAACGCGGTACGGTGTTTGGTGACATCGCCCTTTAAGCGCTCGAGCAACCTTGGAACGTCGTGCGAACCGACCAGATTGTAATGGCTCATCCGCATCGGTTGCGGCACAACACGGTAGCTCTCGAGCAGCACATGCTCGAGTTCCTGGGTTGGAACGTTGACGGGACGATCAAAAATGCTCCAGCCAGACAGCCAATCGGTGACGGGCAGGGCAAACCCCTGGTAATTCATAACGCCGTCCTCGCCGCCACCAGCGAAGTTGGCATACTCGTTTGGTCCTTGCAGCGCGGCTTCGGCATCCCAGAAGCGCTCTCCGAACACCCAAGCTTCAGAATTCTCGAGCCTGGCGGCGGCTTTCAGGCGTTTGTGAATCTCGAGGTTGCCCGTATCGCGCCCAGACCCGCCCATCATGTGAGCCACATCAAGACGCCAACCGTCCGCGCCAAACCGCAACCAAAACCGCACGGGTGCGGTTTCCTCCTCGAGAAAGTGTTCAAACGTCATCTGTGACGCAAAATCGAGCTTGGGCAGGGTCGGCACGCCAAAGAACGCCTCGTACTTGCCGCCAGGTAAAAACGTGTACATCTGACGCTGCAAACCGTCTTTCAGGGCGCTCTGAAAAGCTGGCAGTTGATTGCCGGTATGGTTGAAAACGCCGTCCAGAATAATTTTGAAGCCCCGCGCATGAGCCGCCTCGAGCAACTCTTTTAAGGCGCTTTCGCCACCCAAATGCGGGTCAACCTCGAGAAAATTCTGAATGTCGTAACGGTGATTGCTGGGACTGGTAAAAATCGGGTTGAGGTAAATGCCGTTGACCCCAAGTTCCTCGAGATAATCCAGGCGTTTGGTAATCCCTTGCAAATCGCCGCCAAAGTGCTCAAA
>JANLWR010000821.1:0-5929 GCA_031364625.1 Deinococcales bacterium
GTCGCATTGCTTTGGTCATCCAAATCGCTATAAGTCAAGGTAAAGCCTTGAGGCAATTCGTCATAACCACTTAACATCAGCGTCCGCCAACCACTGCCAGCCTTTGCTGCACGGTAAACAGAATGCAAAGCTGACTTCTTTGAAAAACAACATCTCGATTCCATAATTTTACGAAAGACTTTGCGTCTTTGCGGCAGTAAATCATTGGCTGGCATTATTTTGACCAAAAAATTCGCGGCATAGCACACCTCTAAACGATGTCAAACTGAGTGGTGGTTTTTTCACTCAATTTGATATGCAAATCCTCGAGTTGCTTACCATCAACAGCACTTGGCGCATCCGCCATGACATCCGCACCTCGAGCATTTTTCGGGAAGGCAATCACATCTCGGATGCTGTCCGCCCCAGCCATGACCGCCACCATGCGGTCAATTCCCCAAGCAATGCCACCGTGCGGCGGCGTGCCGTACTCGAGGGCGTCCATGAAAAATCCAAAACGTTCTCGGGCTTCCTGGGTGCTAAAACCAATGGCGTTGAACATTTTTTCTTGCACCTCGGGTTGATGAATCCTGATGCTGCCGCCGCCGACCTCAAAGCCGTTCAGCACAAGGTCGTAAGCTCGAGCCTTCATGCTGCCCATCTCTGGCGTCCCAAATTTGGGTAAATCCTCGAGCGTCGGACTGGTGAATGGATGGTGCATAAACGTGTAAGCATTTCTTTCGGGGTCAAACTCGAGCAGTGGGAAATCCACGACCCAAGAAAAGTGAAATCGCGGCGAATCGGCGGTGATGAGTTTCAGTTCGTCACGAAGTGCCACACGAACCGCACCAAGGGCTTTGACGGTGGTATCCCAGGTGTCCGCCCCAAAAAGCAAGGTATTGCCTGCCTGCGCCCCTGTGACCTCGAGCAAGGTATTTATTTCGGCAGGGGAGAGGAACTTCGAGATGCCACCCTCGAGCGACCCTGCCACGACTTTTGCCCACGCCAAACCTTTTGCACCGTTTTGTTTGGCAGAGAACTCGAGCACCTCGATTTGCTTGCGCGTCAATTCGGCTGGTGCAACCAAAACTTTGACCACACCCCCAGACTCGAGTGCGCCCTTAAACACGCCAAAACCAGAATCTTTTAAAACGCTCGAAACATCCGTGAACTCGAGATTGAAGCGCTGGTCGGGTTTATCAGAACCAAAACGGTTCATGGCGTCCTTGTAGGGGAGACGTGGGAAAGGAATTGGAATTTCAACATCCAAAGTTTTTTTAAAGACATGTTGAATCAAGCGTTCGTTCAACTCGAGCACGTCATCCACATCAACAAAACTCATTTCAATATCGAGTTGCGTAAAGTCGGGTTGGCGGTCTGCCCGCAAATCCTCATCGCGGAAGCAACGCGCAATCTGAAAATACTTGTCAAAATTGGCGATCATTAAAAGTTGCTTAAAGAGTTGCGGCGATTGTGGCAGCGCGTAAAATTCGCCAGGGTTGGTGCGCGAAGGCACAAGATAATCTCTCGCGCCTTCCGGCGTGGATTTGGTCAGCATTGGCGTTTCGACGCTGATAAAACCCTCGCCATCCAGAAAATTGTAAATGCTCGAGACCACTTTGTGGCGTAGTTTTAATGCCTCACGCAGTGGTTCGCGGCGCAAATCCAAATAACGGTATTTCATGCGAACTTCTTCAGAAGCCGTCAACGGCGTGCCATCGACTGGAAACGGCACGGGTTTGGCAGTCGAAAGAATCTCGAGGCGGGTTGGGATGATTTCAATTTCACCGGTGGCGTACTGGCTGGTGCGGTTGTTCTCCTCACGGAGTTGCACCATACCTTCAACCTCGAGTACAAATTCAGACCGAACTTCGGTGGATTTCGCATAACTCGAGTTTTCAGCTTCAACCGTGATTTGTACGATACCAGTTCGGTCGCGCAGCACAATAAAATTTGCGCCTTTGGTGTCCCGAACGCGACTTGCCCAACCTTGCAAGAGCACCGTTTGACCAGCATTTTTGGCGGAAAGATCGTTGCAGTAATGGGTACGTTTCATAAACTCCTAAAAATTTGAAATTTGAGTGATTAACGTCGCTCGAGAAACCATTGTTCAAGATCGTGAATTGGAATACTGACTTGATCTCGAGTTTGCATGTCACGGATGCTGACGGTTTGGTTGGCAATTTCGGTTTGTCCGATTAAAACCGCGAATTTCGCGCCAAATTTTTCGGCGTCACTCAGCGATTTTCCAACGCCTTTGACTTTGTAAGCGGTTAAAACCTGCCCAACATTTCGGATGACTCGAGCCACATTGCCAACCGCAGTCAAAGCCTCAACCTCGAGCGGAATGATGTATGCCAGAAGTTTAACCATCTCGGGAACTGGAATACCTTCAGCCTCAATTGCCAGCACGATTCGTTCCACGCCACAGCCCCAACCGATGCCTGGGGTGTGAAATCCGCCGAGCATCTCAGCAAGCCCGTCATAACGCCCACCCGCCAAAATGGTCGAGCAACCTCGCATGGACTCGTGGTTGTGAATGAATTCAAAGGCGGTGCGGCGGTAATAATCAAGACCACGCACGATGCTCGAGTCCACCACAAAAGGAATGCCCCACTGTTTCAAATAGTGTTGCAACTCTTCAAAATGCGCTTTGGCGGCACTCCCCAGAAACTCGAGCATCGGTTTGACGCCCAATTCTTTCAGTAATGCCTGGTCGCCAGCACTTTTGGAATCGAGAATCCGCATCGGATTTAACTCGAGACGTTCTTTGGAATCCTCTGAAAGCCTGTCCAAAACAGGGGAGAGCTTCTGTCGCAAGTAAGCGTTAAACTCGAGCCTGTCGGCTGGGTCGCCCACGCTGCCCAGGTGAATTTGATAATCACGAATGCCGAGCGCATTCATCAAACTCCAACCCGCATCAATACACTCGGCATCGGCAAAGGCATCGCTTAAACCAATAATCTCGAGTCCCAATTGATGAAACTGTCGTTCTCGCCCACGTTGCGGTTTTTCAGCGCGGAACATCGGCTCAAACGTCCAGAACTTGGTTGGGCTTGGTTTGCTCGAGAAACCATGCTCGAGAAAAGCCCGAACCATCGGCGCGGTGGCTTCGGGGCGCAGTGTTAAGTTGCGGTCGCCCTTGTCTGAAAAGTTATACATTTCTTTCCTGACAATGTCGCTCGATTCGCCAACGGCTTTGTGAAAAACGCCAGTGTCTTCAAAAATGGGGGTATGGATTTCGCCCGCCCCAAAACGCTCGAGCACCACGCGGGCGGTCTCAACAATGAAACGCCAGGTTGGGGCATCGCTGGGAAGGCGATCTTTTGTGCCTTTGATCGTTTGATACTTCACGCCTGCATCATAACGGCTTTTTTTTTGGGCGTCACCATTCCAGAAAAACTGCCGTTGAACATCTCGAGCCTCCGAGATTCGCAACGGCAGTTTAAATCTCAAAATTCGATTACGGATTAACGCTGTAAGGCAAGAAGTTAGAGCGCACGCCGCCCACCTCAACAAAGACAAAATGCCCACCAGGACGCGCTCCGACTGGTACTTTCAAAACGATTTCGGTTGAACTCCAAGACACCACGTCCGAACTCGAGTTTTTGACGCCACCATTGCCCAAATCGTCTGCACCGAGGGTTACATTGCTGTTGCTGGGTCCGCCCAAATAACGACCTTGAATGGTGAGGTTTTGTCCCACGGCGGCTGGTTCGGAGAGTTTAATCAAGACTGGAAGTACGCTGGGACGGTCTGGGCTTGGAGCACAACCGACAAACATGGCGGCGACGGATACGAGTAAGACTACTTGAAATTTCATGCTGAACCTCCTGGGGATTTGAACTGACTGTTGCTAGAAACTGGTACTAAAAAGTATTGTAACGCAATTGACGGAGTTTACGCGGTCATTCTTGGAATGGCGAAAAAGTTCTCATTTGATTCTTGCGTAGCGAAATCCGTATCAGTAAGCAAAAGTTGTCAATATCAGATTTGCTTTAACAAAAGTGGACTCGAATTCAGAGACCATATTATACTTATGATTATTGTACTAAGCACGAGTATGCTATACTGATCGAACCATGATTCAAAAATTGATCCCAATTCTCGTGCTCGAGGCTCTGGCACTCGCTGCGCTCTTTATTGCCTACTCCAGAAACATCATTAGCCAAGATCAACTGATTTTGGGAATCATCGTTCTGAGCGTTGTTAGTTCTGCCATTATTGTACCAATGCTGCGAAAGCCCAAACCATGAGCAGCAAACTCGAGCTTCAACTGGTTTCTAAATTCCAGAATTCCGAAAACCGCAAACGCGAGGCGGTGCGTGCCGCCCACGACCAGGACGTCACAACCTTGCTCGAGCTTTTAAACCATTACCTGACGCTCAAAAGCGCACGTAAAGCCGAAACCTCACCCGACACCAGACGCTTGTACGAACTGGCAGTACGGCGTTTTCTCGAGTTTGCCAACACGGAGGGCGCAAGGCTCGAGTTGACACGGTTGGAAGCCGAAGATGTTGAGTTCTGGATGGTGGGTTTGCAGCAGGAAGGTTTGACACCTGGTTCGATTGCGGCTTATCTGTACGGCTTGCGTGCCATGTACCGCGCCCTCATTTGGGCGAAGGCGGCAAGTAGCAATCCCGCAGGGGAGGTCAGACCGCCCAAAGACCCAACACCCGCCCACTCGAGAAAAAATGCGCTCTCCCCTGCTTTGTACCGTGATTTACTCGAGGCTCCAGCAATCAGATACGGCGTGGATGATGTCCGTCACGCTCGAGATGTGTTGTTGCTTGCATTGGGGGGTTCGGCTGGTTTGCGGGCGATGGAAATTGTCAGTTTGGACGTGAGTGACATTGAAATGGGCGTTAAGCGATTGACCGTAAAATCGGGCAAGGGCGGCAAACAACGTTTTATTCCACTTTCTAAAAACATCATGGCACTTCTCAAAACCTGGCTCGAGGTTCGTCAAGGAATGGTCTTAAGAAGTGAAATTCTGGCGTCTGAAACGGCATTGCTGGTTTCAGTCTCGAGAAATGACTCGAGCGGAAAACGTTTAACCACCGATGGGGCACGGTTTATTGCCAAAGGCTACTATCAATCTTTGGGCTTGCCAGCCGCGATGTGGGGATTGCACACCTTGCGCCGCACCGCAGGAACGCACTTATACCGCGCAACCAGGGATTTGCACGTGGTCGCCGATGTGCTCGGACATGCCAGCGTCAACACCAGCGCGATTTACGCCAAGATGGATATGGATGTCCGGCGTGAGGCGCTCGAGAAAATGGAATCGATGCGTGATGAAGCCGAGTGATGTTGAAACTCGAGTTGCAAAGCTATTTTTGTTCACTGAAGGTGTACGATTTGAAAATGCGAAATTTAATTCGGTGGCTACCAACCTTGTGCCTCATGATTGGATTGAGCGGTTGTGGTTTTGTCACTCCTCCAATTGTTTCTCAACCTGGAACAACCACCACCATTATTATGGTTCGTCATGCAGAACGGGATGTCGGCAATGATCCGCCTCTAAACATCGAGGGTTTGGCTCGAGCGCAAAAATTAGCCGATGTGCTTGGTCAAAATGGTGTCACAACCTCGAGCTTTTGCGATCTGTTGTGCGGTTAATCATTGAACCGGATGGTTCAAACCTCGAGCAACCTCATTTTAGGAGTTTGACGCTGAATCCCCGAAAATTGTGGGGTGTTCTGACCCTCGAGCCAAGCTCGAGAGGGCTTAAAACGGCTTATAACGCGTAGTGCAATTTTAAGTTGTGTAGCACATGATAAATGAATAATAGTTTGAATTGCTGGAAAAACCTGAGGAAAAACCTGAGGAAAAAATTGAGCAGTCGAATCCGTTCGGTTTGGTTTGAATTGCCTTTCTTTTCTAAGACAAGCCAGCACAATGGAATGATTGTGCTTTGGTAAAGAACACCAAGAACAAGAAAATTGAT
>JANLWR010000210.1:0-2477 GCA_031364625.1 Deinococcales bacterium
CGGAAAACCCGACCGCCTAAACCAATCCGTTCTTGAAAAAATAGAATTGGACCAGGAGAATCAAAACGAACCCCAAGGGCAGCAATTCCAACAATCAATAACCACAACGGAGATGTTAGTAAAATCAAAACAGTTTCAAGAATACGCTTTAAACCCAGATACGCTCGAGATGCAACATAGGGTAAGGCATCACTGGATAAGGCTTCAATTGATACTCTACCCGTCAATGCCTCGAGTAAACTTGAAGCATCTAACACAGAGATGCTGTGCAATGCACAATTCGAGAGGAATCGCGTCCATTCGGATGAATGATTTGCATGTAAATCTGCAACGACTGGATCAGAACCAAGATTTGAAGGCGGAATAAGAGGGAGTAAAGTAGCTTGAACCCGAGGTTGTTCTAATAATTTCTGGGATAGGGTATCTGGTAACAATCGTACACGTAAGGGTAAACTCAAACGCCAATTTTGCAAGACCAAATTAAAAATCACTGTTAACAAAAATACGGTTAACAGAAAAGGGCGCGAATACCACCAGCGTGAAACAACAAGGGTAGCAGTTACTGTTAAGAAACCTAATGTTGAAGATAAAACAGTAGAAGATGTGATTTCTGAATGTGGGAAACGCCCCCAACGCCATGCCAACCAAGCTGAAACCAAGAAAGCAATAGTGCAGAGTGCCATTAAGCCACCTGCTGCCGGAAGTTGAAACGTATTCCATAGGGCTGGTGAGCCGAACGCCAGCCACGATGCAACACTCAAAACTCCTAATAATGCTGCACATAAGACCACAAAAAGCCACCACAAACGATGTGGTGCAAAACGTAATTCGTTTAAGCGCAAAAAATAACTTGACATTTTGAGACTATACCTTAAATAGAAGAGTATCCGAATTTAGGCGGCGTGCGTTCTATGCTCCACTGGTATTTTTTCTGTTTTGGCAAAAGCCCACCAGAACGCAAACTGTAGCGGAGAAAAATAAAATAAATAATCAGCAAGATTCAAGGCAAGGACTACTGCGAGTACCACTATGGCATCATTGGCACGTTGTGTGAAGGCTCGAGAGAACGCAAGTGTCCATAATCCAAGTACGGGAAGTAATCCTATTATGCCGCTTTCGGCAAGTGTTTGCAAAAATAAATTATGAGCATGGTTTAAGTTTGCTTGACGCTGAGGTGCATATGCTTGGAAGTCACCTATTCCCAGTAAAGGTGCAGATTTGAAAGCTTGCCAAGCATTGGCAAAGGCGACTGAACGCTGTTGGGTGGTTTGTGCATTTGGGTCAAACGTGGATGAAAACCTTCCAAGCGAAAAAATTGTTGCCGTTAAGATAAGGATAAGCAACAATGCCCAACCAGCAACCCGAGTGCGAAACATGAGGAGCACTGAAGACATCACAAGGATGACCAGAGCGGCTCGGCTGCCAGATAACCAGACGACTAAACCAGCCATCAAAAGCACTTGAAGAAGCGGGACAAATCCGCTCCATGAGGCAACAATAGCCACAGCCACGATACCTGCACCAAGTGCATTTGGATTAAAAGCCCATGCAGAAACCCTTGAGAGATCACTCAGAAAATCCTCTAAAACTGCTAAATACACCTGACGTTCTATCGTCAAATTTTGCAACTCGAGCTTCCCATTTGCTGCTGTCCAAGTTTGCTTTCCACCAATGTCCAACACAATTAAAGCTCTGCTGGGAAGCATTACATCAATAGAGCACGTAACCCAGGTTGTTTGAATTGGGCACATAACTTCTTTTCCACCAAACGGTAATTTAGGGTGGTACAACGCAATTCGTAGCATCCAAGCTCGGGTTGCTCGCACTTGAATAGAGAAATGAAATGCTCCAGGAGCACGTGTTCCTAGAATAGTCTGAGCGGAAGCATCCAAATTGCTCGTTGGTATCAAAGTTGTTAATCCATTGGATGTTGTCGCAATGGCTTGATGATCTGTCACAATCCATGACAATGGGGCGCTTACAGCTTGCTGTATTGACCAAAGCATCGTGAAAAACAAACCCCACACAATGGCTTGGGTTTGCTTTTGAGCATAATTCATACGGATCCAGCGTTGCCCCTGATAAATGAACCACATTAAACCAACATCGCCTAAACCCAGCAAAGGAGATTGTCCCATGCGTATGTGCCAAAAGGTACGGGTGATGGCAAAGACTGCTAATACCAATATCAGCATCAAGTCTCGAGTCCATGACCGCCATTGGAAACCAAGGAGTGCAAGTGGAATAAGCCCTCCAACGGGATACGCACCTGCCATAAACCCTGTCAACCATGACATGAAATTTTCTAAACGCTTTTTTGAGGTCATGCCTTGGCTCGTTGGGCTATAATTTCGGTGTACAATTCCTCGATTTGTTCGGCGGAACGTACCCAACTGTGGTGCTTCTCAACGAATTGACGTGCCTGATTACCAATGCGTGCAGACTGCTCCGAGTCCTTTAGTAGTCTGATGACCTGC
>JANLWR010000244.1:0-2583 GCA_031364625.1 Deinococcales bacterium
TGGCGTTGTTGAGGAAATACATGATTCCAGCACCGACGAGAGCAGCGACAATGGCGATAAGAATGATGAGTAAGATATCCATTTCAGCTCCTCTCGAGGTTGTCCTTCGAGGCGGTTTGACCATGCCCAAATCCAGGCACAAAAAAACGCCATATCCGTGCTGGAAACACGAAAAGCGTTTTGCGCATTTGTTTTGAACGGGGAAGTCATTCCGCCGAAAATCGTATTAAACATAAAGGTTGACCCTTCAAGTAAGAGTCTAACACCTGAAAAGCAAAATGAGCGCAGTCAAGGTCGCTATTGAAGCTCGAGACAAAAATGAAGGCGCAAATCAATGCGCCTCTTTGCGTATTCGGACAATCGATCTTAGCAATCAAAAACTCACTCCAAGCCTGCGGGGTCAATCCAACCGCGTTTAATGCCAGTCAAAACCGCTTCAGTTCTCGAGCCGACCCCAAGTTTAGAGAAAATATTGGCAAGGTGAACCTGAACGGTGCGCGGTGAAATCTCCAAATTTTTGGCAATTTCTTTGTTGGTCGAACCCGTCGCCGCGACTTTTAAAACCTCGAGTTCGCGGGGGCTGAGGGCTTCACCTTCATATTCGGCTGGGGTGCTCGAGCGGGCTTGGCTCGAGAATCGGTTTAAGACTTTTTTGGCAATGCTCGGGTGAAGCACGCTTTCACCGCTCGCCACGGCACGGATGGCGTGCACCAAATCCTCGTCTTTGGCATTTTTCAGGATGTAACCCGCCGCGCCAGCCTCGAGTAGTGCGAACACATAGGCATCATCGTCGTAACTGGTCAACACCAAAATAGCGGTTTTGGGTTGAATCGCCTTAATTTTTTGAGTCGCCTCAATGCCGTTCATGCCAGGCATCGAAACGTCCATCAAAATAACGTCGGGTTGAAGCTCAAAACTTTTTTGGACCGCCTCTGCGCCGTCGCTGGCTTCACCCAAAATTTTTAAGTCCTTATGAGGCTCGAGCATTTCCCTTGTGCCTTTGCGCACAATTGGGTGGTCATCGACCAATAAAAGGGTGATGTCGCGCTCGAGGTCGGCTTCAAAAGTCATGAATTGATTGTAACTCGAGATTGAGGGCGCAGCATCAAAAAGGTGATACAGGCTATCAATGCCCCAACCGTGTCAGAAATTCGGGCTGAGTGTAGACAAAACTTGTTTCAACTTTATTCCACTGATTCGTCTTCATCCTCAGACTCAAGACCATCCACGTTCACCTTCATGATTTCCCGCAAAACGACCGTGGCAAACGAACCCTTGGGCAGGTCAAACGAAATCCAAAAACCACCCGCCGCCGCCTCGAGTTCCAGATTCTCGAGCTTGACCCGTGTGATGCGCCGCGAACCTGTGCGGTTTTTAAACCCTTCCCAGGTCAGTTCAAATGCCGCCAAAACCTCATCCTCGAGCGCCTTGGAAACTGAAAGTGCGGGCATGACCTTCTTCCCGTACAACGGACCTGTGGCGCTAATCTCGAGGTTTTTGGCTCTGGGCGACTCGAGCGCCGCATCCGTCACGGTAAACATGCCGCCCGTCTCGTGCTTTTTCGCCACATCCCCCTCGAGCATGGCATCCAACACACCACGCTCGAGCCGAAGGCGCATGTAATGGTTGAACAGCAAACTCTGCAAGCTGCCAATCAAAAAACGTTTTAACGGAATGCTTTCAGGACCACGCATCCGTCCATCTTTGACCAGTTCCAAACCACGTTCGGCATTGCGCCCAGTGTTGCCAAAACGCTGCGGACCAAAATAATTTGGAATACCAAACACCTCGAGCTTTGAAATGATTGCCTTGGCACGTTCAATCGCGTCAGGTTCGGCGTTTCGCACCCGCAAGCGAAACGTGTTGCCGCGCAAATGCCCGACACCCAACTTATTGCCGTGATACGTCGTCTCGAGAATCTTCAAACCCTCGAGTTTCAGACCCTCGAGCCTGGATTCAAACTTCTTTGGAATGCTGATCCACTGCCGCGTGACCGCATGACGGTCTTTCAAGCCCGCCACGCCAATGTCTTTTTGCTTGATGTTCAACTGATCCCGAAACGCGTCCATAATAAATTTGGTGGTGTTGCCGCGCTTCTCGAGCCAGATGTACAAATGCTCACCCTCGCCAGAAAGCGGATAGGCGGGACGTTCGATCACCTGAAAATCCTCGAGTTCCTGACGGATTTTACCGCCAGTACCAGCAAGGTCGCTCGAGACGAGTGGCAGGTCGTTCCAATCAAAAGAAAACTTCAAGTAAAGCTCCGATCTGAGCCATATTCCAAGGCTCAAGATACTTTACGGGATTTTTGGCGTTAGACGAAAACGATTTGAAATGTCAAAATACAAAAACTGATGACCCGACAATCACAACTCCCGATCTTTTTACTCATTGCTTTGATGGTTTCAGGCTGTGATAAACGCGTCAGTTCCAATCCAATCGTACAAACTCAAGCTGCGGCACAAGAAGCACCAAAGTTACCAGAAGTCAAACCCACAATTGTCGCAACGCAGGTCGTAGTGACTCCAAACCCAAAAGTCGTAGCAACTCCAACCCCACAAGCCACAGCACCCTTAACACCTG
>JANLWR010000250.1:0-1521 GCA_031364625.1 Deinococcales bacterium
CCCATTTTTGGAAACAGCACCCTGCAAGGCAACCTCGACTCGAGCGTGCTGCTTGCCAACAAAGACATCATCACCCTCGAGGCGAACCGCGTTCTGAAATCAGGTCTTGGCGGAGCGCACGTTTTCAATTTGGGTCATGGCATCTCGAGGTTGACCAACCCAGATCACGTCGCGCATTTGGTGGAGGTTGTTAGAAATTTTGACCGTCATTCGATGTGATTCCAAATATAAAACTCTCTCGCACTTGTAAATTACACACATTCCGCCTCCCCGAAGCCCTCATCCGGCTCGTTCCTCGCCACCTTCTCCCCAAGGGGAAAAGGAAATTCAAAAACCTCGAACCATACGTGTAAAAAACCAAAACTCCCTTCTCCTGATGTTGGGAGAAGGGTCGGGGATGAGGGTAGACCGCGCAATCAATCAGAAATCCCAAAAACCAGCAATGGTTTGTAAGTTCTTATTGCCCCCCAATCTCGAGCTTTAAAGGAGTGTTTATGACAAACCCAAACCGCGCTATTCTGCTCGTCAACCTCGGCTCGCCAGACAGCACCAATGTCCCCGATGTCAAAAAGTACCTCGATCAATTCTTGATGGATGCTCGAGTTTTAGACTTTCCAACCTGGTTTAGAAGTTTTTTGGTGCGCGGCATTATTTTAAATGTGCGTCCGAAGAAATCGGCTGCGGCGTACCGTGCCATTTGGTGGGATGAAGGTTCACCGCTCGTGGTCATCTCCAAACGCGTTCAGACAGCCCTGCGGGCTAGTGCGGATGTTCCTGTGGGTTTGGCGATGCGTTATCAAAATCCGAGCACCGAGGCGGGCATCAGGGCGCTGCTCGAGCAAAACCCAAATCTGACTGAACTGCTGCTTGTACCGTTGTACCCGCATTACGCGATGGCAACGACTGAAACGGTGGTGCTCGAGGCTCGAGAGGTGCTGGCGCGTTTGGGTTTGGAAGATAAAATTGCGCTGAAAATCGTGCCACCGTTTTTTGACCATCCCGCGTATCTCGAGGCGCTGGCTAAGGTGACAAGTGAGCATTTGCAGGGCGACGAGGATCATGTTTTGTTTTCGTATCACGGCATCCCAGAGCGTCACGTTAGAAAAAGTGATTGCACGGGAATGCACTGTTTAAAAGTGGAGAATTGCTGTGAAGTTGCCAGTCCCGCGCACCAATTTTGTTACCGCCATCAACTGACCCGAACGACTGGGGAAGTGGCAGCCAAGCTTGGACTGAAAAAGTTCAGCATCTCGTTTCAATCGCGGCTCGGTGGTGGCTGGTTGCAACCGTTCACCGACAAAAAACTCGAGGCATTCCCGAAAGAAGGCATCAAAAAACTGGCGGTCATCTGTCCTGCGTTTGTCAGCGATTGCCTCGAGACGCTCGAGGAAATCAACGTCGAGGGGCGAGAAACGTTTATGCACGCCGGCGGTGAGCGTTTCACCTACATTCCCTGCATGAACGATCACGCGGCTTGGATTGCGGCGCTCGAGCAAATTTGCGATGAAACCTGGAATGCGC
>JANLWR010000281.1:0-4221 GCA_031364625.1 Deinococcales bacterium
AACAAAAGCCCAGTCAGTTTGCTTGACGCCACACCAGTCGCACGGTTGGCAGCCGATTTTGAAGTCTTGTACGTTGCCGAAAACTCGAGCATCAAATCGATTGGTGACTTAAAAAATGTGGTGCTTTCTAAACCCGAAACGCTCACTTGGGGAGGCTCGAGCTTGGGTGGTACCAGTCACATGATGGCTGGCATGGTTGTGAACGCTTTGGGTGGCGATGCCAAAAAAATCAGGTACGTTCCCTCGAGTGGAAATTTGCAAGCCGCCAATGCCGTCACTAACGGCGAGTTGAGCGTCGCAACCAGCAGTTACGCAGTCATCAATGAACTGCTTGCTGCCAAAAAAATTCGGGCGCTCGGCATCAGCTCGAGGTATCAGGTCGCGGGTTTAAATATTCCAACCTTGATCGGGCAGGGTTTAAATGTTGATTTTGTCAACTGGCGCGGTGTGATGGCACCTCCGGGCTTGTCAGACCGTCAACGTTCGACTTTGACACGCCTGTTTGGTCGCATGGTGCGCAGCAAAACTTGGTTGGAGCAAGTCAAAGCCAACAAGTGGATTAACTATTATCAAAGTGCCGACAAGTTTGGTGGTTTTCTCAATGAACAATATGGAACGGTCGGTTCGTTGCTGCGTGGTCTTGATATTTTAAAATAATTCAACTCAGTTTTGAAAAAAAAAGAAAGGAACACCAAAAACGCGTTCCTTTCTTTTGGATTTAAGTATCTCACGACTCCATTCTTCCGTTCTGCCAAAAACCGCAGAACTCCAGAATTCCGCGTGCGATACGCTATCCTTACCCCCTTTGGTCGGTTTAAGTTTGACGATAGATCTATCAAACTTAAACAGGAGTTACTTAATTGCGTTGTTCGGCTCTGGTTTGAAGCTCGAGTATCAATTCTTCAGTCCCCAAAATACCGCGATCACCTTTGCCGTGTTCGCGCACGCCCACTGAATTGGCAGCCACCTCCTTGTCGCCAACCACCAGAATATACGGGACTTTTTGAAGTTCGGCGGTGCGGATTTTGGCTTGCATCCGCTCTGAGGAATCATCGACTTCGACCCGCAATTTGGCGGCTTTCATGCTTTTTGCCAGCTCAGAGGCGTAATCCAAATGACGGTCTGAAATGGGGACAATCACGGCTTGAACGGGCGCGAGCCAAACTGGGAAATTGCCGGCGGTGTGCTCGAGGTAGAGCGCAAAAAAGCGGTCAAAACTACCCATGATCGCACGGTGAATCACGACTGGCGTTTCTTTCTCGCCGCGTTCGTTGGTGAACTCGAGGTCAAAACGGCTTGGCACAATAAAATCGAGTTGGTTGGTGGCAATCGATTCTTCCTTACCGACCACCGTGCGCAGTTGCACGTCGAGCTTGGGTCCGTAAAAGGTGGCTTCGCCGATGCCTTCGACAAAACTCGCACCCGTTTCCTCGAGCGCCGCGCGAATGGCGGCGATGCTTTCATCCCATTGTGGTCCTGGTTCGCCAAATTTTTCTGGGTTGTTCTCGAAATCGGGCAGGGAAAGCCTAAACCAGTAATCTGTTATGCCAAAGTCGGTGTAAACCTCTTTAAAAAGTTCGATCACTTTGATGAACTCGGCTTTAACCTGGGCTTTGGAACAATAAATGTGTGCGTCGTTTTGGGTAAAACCGCGAACTCGAGCCAAGCCTGAAAGTGCGCCCGAAAGCTCGAACCTGTAGACCGTGCCAGCCTCGGCGTAACGCACGGGCAGGTCGCGGTATGACTTTGGACGAGCCGAATAAATCATGTGATGGTGCGGGCAGTTCATGGGTTTTAAATAATAATTTTCGCCCTCAATCTCGATGGGGGCGTACATGCCGTCCGCGTAGTACGGCAAATGACCAGACTTGTGATACAGCGCCTCTTTGGTGATGTGCGGCGACATCACATAGTCGTAACCGTGCTCCTGTTCCTTTTGGAACATGTAATCCTCGAGGCGCTTCCTGACAAACGCACCTTTGGGAAGCCACAACGGTAAACCCTGCCCAACCTCGTCGGAGAAGGCGAACAGATCGAGTTCCTTGCCCAGTTTACGGTGGTCGCGTTTTTTGGCTTCCTCCTGCTGCCAGAGGTAATGCTCGAGTTCGGTGGCGGTGTTGAACGCCACGCCGTAAACGCGTTGCAGCATCGGGTTTTTTTCCGAACCGCGCCAGTATGCGCCGCTGGTTGCCGTTAACTTAAAATGCGGCGGTATCAAACCCGTGCGCGGAATGTGCGGACCACGGCACAAATCCGTAAAATCGGCTTCAGAGCCTTGCTGATAAAACGTGATGGCTTCAGTCTCGGGTAAACCCTCGATCAATTCGGTCTTGTAACGGTCTTGCCCCTCAAATTTTGCCAGCGCCTGCGCCCGTGTCACCTCGTACCTCGAGAGTGGCAAGTCCTTGGCGATGATCTCGCGCATTTTGGCTTCCAGTTGCTCGAGTTCCTCGAATTTGAGTGGTTCTGGCAGGTCAAAATCGTAATAGAAACCGTTCTCGATCACCGGACCGACACCCATTTTGATGCGGTCGCGGGCAAAACCTTTGGATTCGTACAGCTCGAGAATGGCTTGCGCCATGACGTGCGCCAGCGTGTGCCGCGCCAGGTCTATCGCGTCGGCGGGTTTTTTGGTCGTGATGATCTCGAGCGTCGCACCGTCTTGCAGCGGCGTAAAAATGTCGATCAATTTGCCGTTGAGTTTCGCGCCAATCGCGTCTTTGGCGAGGCGCGGACCAATCAACGAGGCGGCATCAAAGGCATTCGCGCCGACTGGAAGCTCGAGCTGCTTGCCGTCTGGAAGGGAAATAAACATGGTAAAACCTCAGTTTCTCGAGAGTGATTTGCTTCTGCTTGGGGTCAAGCGACCCAGACCGACATGTAAAACCTGCGCGAATTAGACCCCCCGAGGGGTTCGCGTGGTTTGAGTCGTGCAGAAGAGGCTCGAGAATAATTTCATGGTTTTTTGGTTGCACGGTCAAACACTCCGTGGCGTGCTCGCAGTTTAGCACAAGCCATCCTTTCGGTTGAATCTGCCAAATGGCGGGTTGGAGGGAACTTTTACCAGCCTCAGTGCCTATCATGATCTCGAGCATGAATCCCAACAAATCCACAAACAATCAAACAGAATTATTTAAATCACCCGAATTTGAGGTATCCTCGAGTGATATGGCACGCCATCCTCACGCCGTAAAATCTGATCCGCTCGGCGCTCGAGGTCGTTTGTTGATTGGTGTTGCCCTTGGCATTGCGGCAGGAATGTTGAGCTTGCTGGTGGTTTCAAATTCCATTGTCCTAAGCTTGATGGTCGCTTGGGTTGTCGGTGCGATGGTGTTGTTGGGCTTGACCTGGCGCGTGATCTTGCGCTCAAACCCCGAGATGACCAGAGCCAGAGCGACCAGTGAAGACCCGGGAAGGTACGGCGTGTTTCTGATTGCCGTCGGCTCGAGTCTGGTCAGTTTATTTGCGGCTGTGTTTGTGCTGCACGGCAAAAAAGACATGGTGCCAGCAAATTTGATTGGGGCGCTGGACACGTTGGCAATTTTGGCTGTGGTGCTGGCTTGGCTGTTGACCCACACGGCTTATGCCCTGCGTTACGCAAGGCTCTATTACATACCTCGAGACGGTGAGGCAAGCGAGGGCTTGAATTTTCCTGGCAATGAACCACCCGACGATCTGGATTTTGTCTATTTCGCGTTTGTGCTGGGCATGGCGTTTCAAGTGTCTGATGTTTCAATCACCTGCAAGCACATTCGCAGGGCAGTTTTGTGGCACAGTTTGCAATCGTTTTTGTACAACACCGTTATTTTGGCGCTGTCGCTCAATTTGTTGTTCGGTTTGTTCAGCAATTAAAAATCGTGGCTTGGCTCGAGGTTCGCTTCAGGCTCGAGGTTTAGACTTACCCATGCGAATCATTTTGTTGCTGTGCCTCTCGAGTTTGTTATTTGCCTGTGCGCCAAGTTTCCAAGCGCCCGTTCCCGCCGCCTTACCCAATCCTGCGGCGCTCGAGGCGGTCAAAGTCGAAAAAAACGTGATTGCGGGTTTTCAAGAGCCGCACACCCCTGTCGAATACAACAAAGCCATTTACTTGAGGTATTTCGCATCAAGCCAAAAACCTCGAGCGGTGCTGGTTTTAATGCCAGGGTTCTTGGGCGGCGCTCAAAACTTTGACCGCTTGGCGCGTTCAATGGTCTCGACTGACCCAAGCCTTGAAGTCTGGGC
>JANLWR010000299.1:0-5757 GCA_031364625.1 Deinococcales bacterium
CGCATCGGGGGTTTACTTGCGTTCATACCATGGCGCTCGAGCCGATTGAGTATTTACATGCCATGTGGGAACTCGAGGCGAGGGGTGAAATGCCGCTTCGTGTTTGGGCGAGTATTCCGCACTCGCAGCTCGAGCACGTGAAACGTTCGGGTTTGCGTGGCGGTGTGGGAGACCGGGTGAAATTGTGTGGCATCAAATTTTTTGCCGACGGTGCGCTGGGTTCACGTACGGCGCTGATGCTCGAGAATTATCTTGGTTTTGAAGATTCTGGTGTGCAGGTTGACAGCAAAGAAACTTTTTTAGAACGAGGTCGTTTGGCGCTCGAGCTTGGTTTTTCGCCTGTGGTTCATGCGATTGGGGACAGGGCAAACCGTGAGATGCTTGATGTGCTCGAGGAGTTGACGCCGCTCGCCAGAGCCAAAAATGTGCGTTTGCGGCTCGAGCACGCGCAGCATTTGCATACCGATGACATTGCCAGGTTTGGGCGCTTGGGCATTGTTGCCAGCGTTCAGCCGATTCATGCCCCTGGAGATATTCAAAATATTGGGCGCTTACTCGGTGAAAGTCGTGGCAAGACCACTTACGCGTTTCGGAGCTTGCTTGACACTGGCGCGGTGCTCGCATTGGGTTCGGACGCGCCCGTTGCCACGCCAGACCCAATTTTGGGCTTTCAAGCGGCGGTCAAACGCTTTGATCTCGAGGGTCAACCGTGGAATCCAGAGCAAGCGCTTACCAGGCTCGAGACGCTGCAAGGCTACACGACTGGGGCGGCGTTTGCGGCGGGTTGGCAGGGTTGGTATGGGCAGGTTGCGCCAGGATTTGCCGCCGATTTTACGCTTTGGGACAAAGACCCAACCTTGGAAGATGCAAAACCGGTGCGTGCTTTGATCGCTTAAAGTTTTTCTGCCCAGGTTTTAAAATTCTCTAAAATCTTCAAACCTGTTTTTTGACTTTTCTCGGGGTGAAATTGCGTGGCTTGTATGTTTTCTTGCGACACCACGCTCAGAAACTCGAGTCCATAATTTGTTTTTGCTCCATGTTGTCCAATCTCGAGCGGCGCGTAATAGCTATGAACAAAATAGGCGAATGGTTTTGCGCCAAGGTTTCGCATCAATGGGCTGCTTCCGAGGGTCTCGAGGGTGTTCCACTGCATTTGCGGCACTGCCAGTTCGCTTTTTGGAAACTTCAGAATCTTGCCCTTCAAAATTCCCAATCCAGGAACATCTGATTCTTCGCTCGAGGCATATAAAATTTGCATCCCAACGCAAATCCCCAAAAACGGTTTGCCAGCTTCAATATGTGCTCGGACGGCGTGCTCGAAACCGCTCGCCAAAAAACTTTCCATGACTTGCCTAAAATGTCCCTGCCCAGGTAGTACCAAGGCGTCGGCGTGAAAGGCATCGTCAGGGTCGCTCGAGACTTTCAAATCAAAGCCCGTCACCTCGAGCGATTTGGCGCACGAGCGCAGGTTTCCAGAGCCGTAATCGATCAGCAAGGTCTTCATTGCTTTTATCATGACCCGAGTATGCTCGAGATTCAAGCGCCGATTTCGCAGATTGTTCACAGGACTTCCTTTGTGCACGTGTTAAGGTGGTTGAAAGAACAATGAAATTGACTCAGCCTTGAGCTAGAATTTCATTGATTTCTACGGAACCCCGTCCGTTCCAACCACGTAAAGGGAGTGTATTCGCAGGTGTTTTAAGGGTTGGCGCGTTACAGAAAAGGACTCGGGATGAAAGATCAACTTAAAAGATTTGCAGCCTTGATGCTGTTTGGTGTTTGTTCGGTGTCGGCTCAAAAACTTTCCGCGCAACCCTTTCCGCCGCTCGAGGACGGCAAAGTGACCATCCAAGCCGAGGGTTTTGCGCCAAATTCTACGGTTAATCTTGCATTCAACGCGCCCAAGCCAACCAAATTGGACGGCTCGAGTTTACCAAGTACGGTGAAAGCCGATGAAAACGGGAAGTTTGCCTTGAAAGTTAAAGCCTCAAACCGTTTGAGCATGTCGGCGATAGCGGGTGTTTTAAAAGCACAATTAAAACTCGAACCACCAGCGCCAGCAGCGATGCCAAGGCTGACGGTCAAAGGTGATACTTTAGAGGGTAGCCTGAATGGTGCAGTGGTTTGGACAGCCAGGTTGCATCCCAAATCTGGAGTCAAACTCGAGCCTGTGGTGATTGGGCGCGATATTTTTGTTCCCGACGGCGCGAGTGTCATGCAGCTCGAGCCAATCAAGGGTACGGTCATTCAACGGTTTGTGGTTTCAAGTTTGGTTTCAAGCCTGGAGGCTCAAGGCACAGATGTTCGAGTAAATGTGACCATTCCAAATGGGACTTCGACCCTGATGGAATCCTTTACCTTGCGTCGCGCGGCTGGTCAACCCAATTTCTCCTTGCTCGAGCGTCCCGTCTATCAACCAGATTCGGTGTTGCTCGAGACTTTTGAGGGATTTGCCCAAAAAGCGTCGCAAGGAGATCAATTAAAACCAAGTTTCCCCGAGGTGTCTCAGCAGACCAACGCGAAATTTGCGGCACAAGACCCGACGAATCCTTTTTACAAAATTTATGAGGGCGCGGCTTGGTTGGCGTTAAACAAACCGACCGAAGCCCAAGCTGCTTTTTCGCAAGCCGCCAATATTTCAGTGCCGTTTTTGGTCTACATACGTGAGGCGGCACTATTTGAGACTTTGAAGCTGAACGGCACAGACTTTGCCGAACAAGCCTTGCGTTTTGCGCGAGTGGCATACGGAAATGCTGGTTATGATCCTGCGATTCCTGTCTCGAGCAAAGCCCTGGATGCTTACGGAAACCCTTTGGGCGTGGCGAGGGCACTGTTTCAAGAGCAAAACTTGCAACGTGGTTTGATTTGGATGGCTTTTTTGCGCGATACCATGCCAAGGTTTAACCAATCCGAAACCGTGTTTCTCGAGTTGGCAAATTACCTCGATACGCAATCTGCCGGGGGAGGCGACCCGTGGCGTGCCGTGCAAAAACAAATCGCTCAGGGTACGCCCTATACTTTTGGGGTCTCAAGAATCGTGATTTTTTCTTTGGGTACGTTGTTGGCGTTGATTGCCGCGTTTGTTGGGCTGTGGTTGGTTTTGGCAGCCAAGTACGCCCCTCAACAATCTAAAGACTTAAAAAGTGTTGGCGGAGCGATGGGCGCCTGGGGGAAATCACCTTTGTTGCGACTTCGCCATAGCCTCAGCGCTTATTTGACCTTAACCGAAAAAATTGTGTTGGTGACATTACTTGCCTTAATGGTTGGCGCACTTGGCACTTGGACTTGGAGCACACGGGCGCTCGTGACGTTGCGTCATCCCGCGTTCAATTTGGGAACATTGGGCGGTGTGACGTTCTGGAATTCGTTTGCCACAAAACCGACAAATGCTGGTTTTGATTCGATTCGCGGTCTAGCGTCGTTGCTTGACGGTGACAAAACCCGCGCCACGCAAACCCTCGAGAGTGCTGGCAACAATCCGATGGCGCTCAACAACCTTGGGGTGTTGGCACTCGAGCGTGGTGACAATGCCCAAGCCACTCAAAAATTTCAGGCGGCATTGCAATTTCAACCTTTAATGCTCGAGGCTGGACTGAATGCTCATGCCAATTCTGGCAATTCGTACCGTTCGGACTTTCACAAAGCCGTTTTTGGCGACAGTCCAATGTTGGCATTCCCAGAACCCAAAGACATTGTTGATGCCTCTCAGGGCAAGCTCGAGTCAGAATTTGCCCGCATGATTTCAAACCCTTGGGGCTACTTGGTCAACTTGCCATTTGGATTGCCAAGTTGGGCAATGATGGCGGTTGCCGTTTTGATTTTGGCAATTTTAGCTTTGAACCTGTTGTCTTTGCTGGTTCCAAGAATTCGCAGTGCCAGGGAAGCGCCGCGCAATGTGGTTTACCATTTTCTGGCGTTGCTCATTCCAGGTTCTGGCTTGGCAGATGAAGTCTGGGGTATTATTTTGCTGGTGCCTTGGGCGCTGGCAGGAAGTTTGTTGCTGATCTATTTTAACCGTCCCGACCTTGTGCCGAGCATTCTGGCGGAGCAAAAGATATTGAATCTTTCAACCGTTCCGGCAATGCTTGATCTTAAAACCTATTCGGTTTGGGTGATTGCCGGAATTGCGGTTTTGTATTTCATCAATTTGGTTGGTTGGTTGCTCGAGACTCTGGCTTGGAACAAGAAAATGAAACGCTTGGCGCAAATTGCTGCCACGCAAACCTCGGTCGGAACGACATAAGTACCTCCCGCCTGCATTTTGGATTTTCCGCTTCGCTTCTTGACCCAGTACATGCACCTTGCGGGCTGGGTCGCTCCAAATCCGTCATTTCGGCGACAGGTACGTTGTCCCTACTCCCGTTGGTCGGAAATGTTTTAGGGAAAAACTCTAAAACATTTCGGGGAGATACTTAGTTTTTAGGTGACTATAGAAAAATCTCGAGTGGAATCACTCGAGATTTTTTTGTGGTCGGGTTCAGCGCTGGGCTGTGCCGCCAAAGAGGGCACTGACCGGAAAGGCAAAACTTTGAATTCCTGGGACTTCAAGCGTTGGCGCTCCGCTGATTTGAAAGTCAAATTTGCCTCCGACCAATATTCTGGCGGCAGCCAGTGGATCAATCGCAAACCGAGTCGAAATCACGCCCGTTTCCCTGGCGCGTACCGTGCCGCCCGCTTCGGCTTTGGCAACGGTTTGACCGCCAACCACCAATCCAAGCGGTGCTACCAGTTTAAAACCGACGGGTGTTGGGTTTTTGACCTCAAACCCCAGATCCAGTGCCGCGCCGCCCAAACCAACCGTTAAGCGCGTCAGGTCGGGGCGGAAGGCAAAACTGGGTGGTGTGCTTGCCAGACTCGGTGACTTAAAAGTACCTTGCGCCAGGGTGTACGGTCCAAAACCTGGTTTGCCAAGAACCCCAGCATCAACTTTGAAACTTCCCAGCATCTGGTAAGAGGTCGGTTGCCCAGTCACGATTCTGCCCAAACTTTTTAAGGTGTTCAAATCGAGTGGCACTTCGACATCGACCGGAAATCTCGAGGGAACCCCCGAAGCCTTGAGTTCAAATCCGGGTGCAACTCCAGCCGCAATTTTTGCCCCCTCGAGCAACAAATCAAAACGAATCTCCTCGAGCCTCAGACCAAAAGGGTTTGGGTTACGACCCCGCACCTGAATCCGAATCACCGCCTCGGCAGCGCCACCGTTCAAGCCTGGCGGGTTCAGTTTTAACAGCCCAGCCTCGAGCATTTCAAATTGCGGGGTTTGCACGACCTGCGACGGGGCGCAGGCTGCCAGGGTGACCAGGCTTAAGGCGGCGATCAAGATTTTTTTCATGGTGTCAGTTTAACGTTTACCTGAAGTTGAAACGTGAAGGTTAAGGAAGTTCTCAAAGCAGGGTTTTTCAACGCTTGGACTGAAGAGGGCAAATATCAAGCGCTAAATTCTCGAGATGGATTGCTGAACGAAACCTAGAAACGTGTCCATGACGTAATTTTTGGTCGGTAGCATAAAGACCTCGATTCGCCCATGAAGCATAAACTATTTTTTGTCTTGACCAACACCGCAATTGCTGATATATTTCTCGAGCTGTCCACGCCGGGATGGCGGAATGGTAGACGCACCCGACTCAAAATCGGACGGGAAACCGTGGGGGTTCGAGTCCCCCTCCCGGCACCACGTTTCTCGAGTTTCAGGTCTATGTGATTCTCGAGTGAAGGAGTACCACCCATGATTGCACTGCCTTCATTTTTGTTTTTCCC
>JANLWR010000312.1:0-2311 GCA_031364625.1 Deinococcales bacterium
CATGCCCGTCAGGTGCGTTTTATGGTCAAGAAGCGACCATGCCCGTCAGGTGCGTTTTATGGTCAAGAAGCGACCATGCCCGTCAGGTGCGTTTTATGGTCAAGAAGTCATCACCCGCTTTTGCGGATTTAATTTCGTACCAATTCCTAAATATGCTGACTTTGAATAAACTTTAATTCATTCCAACATTGTTTGGGTAGGGTGCGCCGTGCGCACCGTCGGACACGTGCTCTTGGTGCGCACGGCGCACCCTACTGGCGCGTCTGCCTTAATTTGGTGGGCAAGATTTCGTCCTATTCACACTTTAAAGCTCGAGCTGCCCACCACAATAAGCTGGACGCGGTACTACAAGGTTTAGAGGTTTGAAATGGTTTTGTTCATTTCTCGAGGATCAAGATACTTTTGAAACAAACTATTTGTTGACGGCTAATTCCCAACGTGGCAGGCGCAATTTGTCGAATTGTACCTCGAGTTCTGGGTCAAGTTTTAAGCCCAAAACATCGTGTTTGAATTCCAGACCGTGCGGACAGTATTTTTCGCATAAGTTATGGATGATGTTGTCAAACCAAACCCGACCTTGACCGTGCCAACCGCCTGTCGCAAAGGCTCGAGCCTCGCCGTCAAACTTTGGTCCAATGTGATAAAGCTCGTGAATCAGCGTCTCGAGACGGTCTCTGGGGGTCATTTCCCAGTAACGTTCCCAGGCGAATGCCAGCAGGTATCGCGCCTCGAGATTGCTGTTGGTGAGGACTTTGCTGAGTTTGAAACTGCGCCGTCCTTTGGTTTTGATTTCACGGGTCAGCGGGTAACAACGGGCATATGTCAGCGTTCGGCTGGCTTTGCGGGTGAAGAACACGGCAAAGTGAACCCGCTCGAGTTTGATGTGTTGCAAATCTGGAATGCGGTTGATCATGTCTTGGGCGGCAATTCGCAAGCCGTCGGTCAGGTCGAGGCGGGTACTGACTTTTTGTCGCTCGAGTGGGTGAAGTGGTTTGGGGGTTTGGAATTCTGGGAGTTCAAAGAGTGGCAGTTGATCGTTGCGCATGGCGACCTCGGCTGGTGGGGTGTGGGTTAAGGGACGTGATTCGTTTCGGGCGTTTGAGATGGTGTGATGCGAAGTAGGCAAACAGTCTACCTTGAGGGTAAAAATTACATTGAAGCATAAATCCTATTCTAAATTTTGTTATTTACAGAAAAGAAGTCCGAATTTGGAGAACACTCGAGCCTGCCTTCAAAGCTCAGATCAATACGAGCGCTGTATCACACTCAACCCTTGCTTCTCGAGCCAGTCCGTGACCACGCCCACCGCCGCTTTGACCCCTTGCGTAATTAAGGGCGCACCAAAACTCTCGAGTCCAGCCACCACGCGTCCATCGTCGTGCTTGGCAACCGTGATCAAAATTTCTTGGGTGAAATCAAGCTCTTCGATGCGGGTTAAAAGCGCCAGTTTTGAATGGTGCGCAAAACCCTCGAGCACAATCACGGTGTAGTTTGAGCCTTTAAAAACGATTTTTTCGGCTGGTGGCGCAGGAATTTCGCCGCGCAATTGACTGTGAGGCATGGTTTCTCCGATCATTAAAGGTAAAAAAGCTTGCTGACTGACACCGCGTTTTTGAAATCTAGCGTGAAAAATCTCGAGTTTCATGCCCTGCCATTTCATGGCGTACTTGGTTTGCAGCGCGGCGGCGGGCGGGGCGGGTTTGGAAATCTCGAACAAGCCCGTACCGAGGGCACTCTCGAGCGCGAACTCAAAATAGCCAGGATGGTCGGTGGTCAACCAAACCTCGCTGTTATCCACAAGCCTTGTGGATAACAGTTCAAACACTTGGGGGCGCAAAAACCGCGCATCCTCGTGGCGGGCTTTGGGCCAAGGATCGGGGAAGTTGACGTACACTCGAGACAGGCTGCTGTCTGTCAAGACGTTGCGCACCATAAATTCGGCTTGCGTCCGAACCAAAATCGCATTTTGCACGGTTTTAGAACGGTACCTCGAGAGGGCTTTTTGGACGCTGACACCAGAAACCTCGACGCCCAAATAATTTACGTTCGGCTCGAGTTTGTGATGCTCCGCCCAGAACCTGCCATCACCAAAACCAACCTCGAGATGCAGCGATTCAGAACCGTTTGGATACAGTCGCGTCAGGGTGTCCGGGTATTTGAATTCGTTGGGACGTAAATAACGAACTGCTTGGATCATGAATCTCCGTACGACCGTTGCAAACTCAGCGTGTCACTGCCGTCGGTGAACAACAAGACAATGCGTTTACTGATTGGGTAACGAACAAACCGTAAGACTCTGGCGTTTGGGTGA
>JANLWR010000346.1:0-2690 GCA_031364625.1 Deinococcales bacterium
GTCTGGTCACACTGGATAGCTCAGACTGTCCCGGATGAAATCGAAAGTGCCGGTGGTCTTCAAGTGGCAGCCATTCAGGTGGGCATGACCCTGGGGGCTTCGCTGGGTGGTCTGGCTTTTGATCGCACCGGCTCGAGCGGCGTGATCCTGGGCAGCGGTACAGCCCTGCTGGTCGGTTTCTTGCTGATTTTTCAAGGCTTGAAGCATCAGGCTGAAATACCATCGTGACTTGATGTGCCATTCAAACCGCGCTCGAGACGGAAGAAAATGCTTTGCAAAGCAGCTCGAGCAAAGGGGTCGTCCCATGAAGCCAAAACGCCTCAGCCTGTTCCTCGTCAGCTTGTCCCTAAGCATCCTAACTTCAAGCCCCCTTGCCCAGAAAGCCGCACCACAGAAGAAAACCATGAACATTATCCTCAAAACCGACAACCAAACCCTGAATGCCACCCTGACCGACAGCCCCGCCACCCGCGATTTTCTTGCGCTGCTGCCACTGACCCTGACGCTGGAAGACTACGCCGACACCGAGAAGATTGCCTATCTGCCCAAGCGGCTCTCGAGCACAGGCGCACCGACAGGACACGAGGGCATTGCCGGAGCGATCACCTACTACGTGCCCTGGGGCAACCTGGCGCTGTTTCATAAGAACTTCAGCTATTCCAGCGACCTGATCAAACTGGGTCAGTTTGATGGAAGCATTGAGGCGCTACGAAAACAGGGCAAGCTCGAGATCACCATCGAACAGGTAAAGTGAAAAAAGGTCTGATGAAAACAATGTCCACCCCCGATTTCAAAACCAAGGTTGATGGCGCACCATTCCCCGTCACTACCGAACTGAAGCGTCTACGCGAACTCATTCGCCTGTACACGCCCTACGAAGCACAATTCCCGTTGCGCCTGCCGGGCGTTTATGTGGCTCGAGCCAGCAAAGCACACAAATCCCTGATGCACAGCGTTCAACGTCCCGCCCTGTGCATCGTCGCACAGGGCAGCAAAAGCGTGTACGTAGGCTCAGAGCTGTACGAGTACAACCCAGAAGAAATGCTGGTGTACACCGTGAATCTGCCCATCGCTTTCCAGGTGACGCAAGCCAGCCCGAATGAGCCGTTCCTGACTTTCAAACTCGAGCTTGACCCGCAACGCATCGCCGAACTGGCTTTGAAACTGTACCCGCACGGTCTCGCCAGGAATCAGGACAACCGAGGAGTGCAGATCACCGCCTTGAATGCGGACATCCTAAACGCAGTCGTGCGGCTGACTGAAACAATGGAGAACGAACGCGAAGCCCGCTGGGTTGCACCACTGATCGTGGATGAAATCCTGATGCGCCTGCTGCTCAGCCCGGTTGGTCTGATGGTGGCTCAGTTGGGGCAGGTCGAATCCAATACCCAACGTGTGGCTCGAGCCATCGAATGGATTCAAAGTCACTTCGACGAACCACTCAACATTGACGCGTTGTCCGACATGGTTCACATGGGCGTGTCCACCTTCCACGCGCACTTCAAAACCGTCACCTCCATGAGTCCCTTGCAATTCCAGAAGAACCTGCGATTACAAGAAGCCAGGAGACTGATGGTCAGCACCGTCATGGATGCAAGCACCGTAAGCCGTCAAGTGGGCTACGCGAATGCTTCACAATTCAGCCGCGAATACCACCGTTTCTTCGGAACGACGCCCAGCAAGGATATTGCCCAGTTGCGTTCAGGTGAGAGCAGCCTGCTGGCGAACTCGAAGTCCAACTTCAGTGACGGGCTTTAGATGACTCGAGAATCAAGATTGCCTTTCCTGCAACTCTTTATTCTCCAATCGAAATTATCAATCATCCAATCCCTTGCCATTCAGAATTTGCTCTATCGATTTTTCAACCCTCGAGACCCTGGTTTTGGATTGCTTGGCTGCCGAAAAATAAAGAATGTATCCTTTTTGCCGTCCAGGCGTCAAGGCATCAAAAGCAGTTTTCAATTCTGGGATTTCATTTAAGTAATTTTGAAATTCTTCAGGAAACTCGAGTTCTGTGGTCTTTTTAAAATTCACTTTCAAACCAGCTTTTTCCACCTCGATGGCTTCAAAAATATAGACTTTGATGATTGTTTCCATCTCGACTATTTCTGAAACATTGGTAAACCGAATCTGGCGGGTTGCCTGGGTATTCTTCGTTTGTTGAACCAAAACACCCTTGATATCATCGAGTAAAGTACCTTTGAAAAATAAAATTGCGCAGTATTCTTTAAAAACATGAATTAAAACAACGTTATTTTTCTGAAATATGTAACAAGGAACACCCCACTTTAATTCTTCAGTTAAATCACAATTAAGAACAATGATTCTCAGCTTTTCCAATTCTTCTTGCCACTTTTTAGCTTTTGAAAAATACCAATCAACCTTAGAATTTATTTTATCTAGTATTTTTTTAGTAGCTTTTTCACTCTTCAAAATAAACCTCCCCATGAAATCTTTTAAAACTTTATATCATGACTGACCTTATGCAGGGTTTTGCAGAAATTCCATAGTACAGGACAAAACTCAGGGTTGCCGTCCAGCACGAGAATCCGAAATAATAGAGGCTACCAAATCCCTACCAAGGAGCAGTAGCTGAGTTCTTGCACCAAGGTCAAAATCCGTCCAGGACATCTTTCTCTTGAAAGTGGGCTTCGGATTCCGCGATAACTCGCGTGTCTATGAACCCAGAA
>JANLWR010000359.1:0-5927 GCA_031364625.1 Deinococcales bacterium
GTCCTGTCAAGGCGCTAAAAAGTACCGCACCCAGTGCATACAAATCGGCGCGGTAATCGAGTTGCTGCCCTCGGCATTGCTCGGGAGCCATGTACAACACTGTGCCAACCACTGCGCCTTCCCGAGTCAGTGCCACGCTACCCTCGAGCGTTTTTGCCAGTCCAAAATCCATCAGTTTGGCACTTCCAATTTCGGTGACACGAATGTTTTCGGGTTTTAAATCGCGGTGAACAATACCTTGCGCATGAACCGCCGTGAGCGCACTGGCAATGCCCGCAAAGACATGAATCAGTTTCTCGAGCGGCGGGGTTTCTTTCAGCCAATCGTTTAAATCTGTGCCGCGCACGAATTCCATGACCAAGTACGGAATGCCGTTGTCTTCGCCCAGCCCCAACACCTTCACCACGTTTTCGTGTTCGATTCGCTCGAGCGACTTGAATTCTCGGCGCAGGCGCACACCGCCCTGCAATGCCACGGCTTCGTGCAGGCGTTTGACCGCCACGAACTGCCCTGTGTCTTTGTCCAGCGCCAAACTGACGCGACCCATTGCTCCAGAGCCTAGCTCTCGGACGAATTGGTAGCGTTGGCTTGGGGTGGTGGACATATAATCTGCATTATGCCATTTCGTGCCAGTGCAAACCGTTCGCTGGGTGGTATTTGGTGTGCTCGAGATGGGTTTTGTGATTTGGTTTTGTTTGTTGAGATGTGAACAGATTTTTGGTTGCTCGAGAAATTGATTTCTAAAATCGAAAAAAGAAAATCGATTTTCAATTCACTTGAATAAATAAATACGTGCTGTAGGGAGCGAGCCATGCTTTGCTCCTACGCGGTCATTGGTTTTATGGGTAGGTCGAGGATCGGAGAATTTTGCAAATCTGTAACAACCATGATACAATTATGTTAATAACAGAAATCTCTAGACTCAATACGTTCCTGTCTTTTAATTCCGCACATCACGCCATCAACCAGAAAGCTCGAGGTGAACCAGATTTAAACAACCCATCGCTGCAACTCGAGCGGTGTTTTTTATTGCTTCAAAACACGGCTCTCAATCCTCAGAACTCACAACTTCAACCATGCCAAACTGTGCTATGGACTTATCGAACGGAACGACCATGAATTTAAGCCTATCGGTCAAGCAACTTGGGCGCAAAAAAGCGCTGACCACACGCGATTACAGCCTTGGCAATTTCTCGAGCCAACCCACCTTGCAAGAACTGATCGAACGTATTGTGACGCTCGAGGTGAACGCCTTTCGGGAGCGCCAAGCCGACAATCAATTCTTGCGGGTGCTGACCGAAACGCAATTGCTCGAGGCATCTGAAACGGGCAAAATCAGTTTGGGCGGGCAGGAATTTACGCAAGAGGTGAATGTTGACGATGCCATCCAAACCGCGATTCAAGCGTTTCAGGATGGTTTGTATTACGTTTTTAACGGTGAAACGCAAATCGAATACTTAACCGACGTGGTGAACCTCGAGATTCACCAGGACATTATGTTTTTACGCCTTGTTGCCTTGGTCGGAGGATAAGCCATGATAAAACGCGAAGATGCCCAGAAAATTCTTGCCGATGCTCGAGTGAAAAACCCAAACCTGGATTTGGCAGCGCGGCTGCAAAAATTACCCAAACATTTGGTGCAAGTCACGCTGGATTACTTGTGTTTGGACCCGAAAGGTGATGAACCAAAATTCTCGGATTACCAAGCCAGCAATAAATTTGAAGAAGCCGCCAAAAACGCTTTCGCTCAAATCTCGAGCGACGATTTTGTGCTGATTCTCGAGGCGTGGTTTCCCAGATTTCCCAAAATCGCACTGGCAGCTTTGCAAACCCCTGTGACCTACCGTTTTCGCAGCAGCGTCATGCCCAGTTTGACCTCGCAATTCGAGACCGCCAAAGGTTGGTTGGCATACACCCGCGCTTACGACCAGCCGCTCGAGTGGATGACCGAGTACGCGGGTTACGAATGGGCTTTTCAGTATTACACCATGCCACTGTTTTTGGCTGCCGTGAATTCTGGTAACAATGCCGTGTTTGAAATCATGTTGTCAGCCGCCAAAAACGAGCATCCCGTGGCGCTCATGGGCGATTACGTGATTGACACTTTAATGCGTTCTAACCGCCCTGAGGGTTGGGAATTGCTCGAGAAATTACTGCTCGCCGCGCAACGCCAGGAAGGTTTGCGCCAGAGTATTTTCAACAAAATCATGATCGCTCACCCAACAGCCTTAAAGCGGATGCTGCATTTGATTCTGAAAGAAGATTTACTTCGGTTTTCCTCGAGCGTACAATGGGCAATTTCGTTCTTGCCGCTCGCCCCAAGCGAACCAACGCCCAAAATTTTAGAAAGCGCCGTTCGGGATTTTTTAACGCGGCTCGAGGATCAAGATGGCAACCGTAAACTTGCCAAAAACCTGAAAGGCACACCAGATTGCCGCGATTTGTACATGGCGTTGTACGTGCTGGCAGTTGAAAATTTCGAGGAAGCCCAAACTTTAGGGCTACCGTGGCTGAAGCACAAAGATGCCAAGTACCGTTTTGTGGCACTGCATGTTTTGCAAAGTTTTGAAATTGCCAACCATCTTGACATTATCGCGTTGCTTTCTGACAGCGACGATGCCGTGGCGATCAAAGCGCGATCTGTTGTGATTTTGCCGCGTGAAACGCCAGAAAAAGCATTGGTTTCGTTTGAAACCTTAAAAAAGTTTCTCGAGCGTTTTCCTGCAAAACTCGAGGTCAAAGCACCAGAACTTTGGATGGGCATGGTGGCTTCTGACCCAAGCGAACTTGCGGGGCAAATGTTTGATTTTGTCAACAACGAAAACGCACGTTTAATCATGCCGTACAAACATCTTTTAAACCCTTGGACGTTACGCAGTTTCATGGATAAACTCTCCGAACAAAAACCTTGGGATTTAGAGGTTCGTGGCATTGTGATTGAAGCCCTAACCGCCAAAGACAATTACTTGCGCGAACGGGCTTTCGCAACCATGAAAGAAAGTAAAACCGCGCTCGAGGAAACCGATTTTGCGGCGCTCGAGAAGCAACTCAGCCGTAAAACCGCCAGTGTTCGCAAAGACACGATTGAACTGATTTTGGCGCAAACGCCCGAGTTCGCCAGCGCCAGCGCAGCGCGTTTAAAAGCCGCCAAAACCCCTGAGCAGAAAAAAGCGGGTGAAGAAATCGCTAAGGCGCTCGAGAGTATTAAACTCGAGCAAAACGTTCCAAGCGCGGTGGATGGTTTTGGTTTGTTCGACCCCAGCAAACGCACGCCAGCCTTCCCGCTCGAGCGCAAAAACCCTCAACTCGTGACGCCAGCAACTTTGGCATTGTTGGCTTCGCTCGAGAAATTGGTCTGGCAGCATCGTTTAACCATTGTTGATGAGATCAACTGGAGCAACGAGGTTTCGCAAAAACCGTTTGAAAACGCTTGGTTGCGGGCGGCAAGCCCTTATGACCAGGAAACGCCATTGCTCGAGCAATGGAAGAAATTTCCGTTGTTTGAAACTTAGACGGCATGGTTTGAAAACCGCAGCGCAAAAGAGCGCGATGCCGATGGACTCGAGATTTTACGCGCCATCACGATTCGTCCGTTCATGTTTGAATCCGCCTCGGACAGTGAATATTATATTCAAGAATTCAGTTACGACCTCGAGCCGAACAACGACAATCCTGGTACAACCAATTTGGGTTTGCAAAAAACTTATTTTGCCAATTTAAAACCCAAGAAACCCAAAGACGAAGATCAACGCCTCGAGAGCAACATGGTGCAAATCTTGTACTGGTTTAAGGAGTTGTATCCAGCCGCCAGTGAGCACGATTTTGCGCTCGATATCCTCGAGGATCAACTGGCGCAAAGTATTCCAACGCTCGAGCAGGGTTTTCAAAAATTTGTCGAGAAAAATGCAGTGCTGCCAGATGAAATAGCCCTCAAAGAAAACAAAGATTATCAGGCGTTTAAAAGACTCAACCCGATTGTCGTCAAAATCCAACCCAGCATTGCCGTGTTAACCAGCGCCCAAAAAACTCGAGCCTGGCGAATCGAGCACAGTTTGGGTTTGCGCTTGTGGTGGAACGGCAGCCGCACCATCAACCATCAGTACCTCATGGCGGCATTCAAGGCGGGCATTGCCAACCAAACCGATGTGATGGAATCCCTGATCGGGGCGGCGCACCTGCGTCCAGAAAAAACCGTACCTTGCAACAATGGTTTCACCCAGTTTTTGACACAAAAACCCAGTGAATTTATCAAAATCTACCCTCAGATCAAACCCATGGTCGAACAATGTGCGGATCGGGTGCTCGAGATTGAATTGCAACGCGGAGATTTGCCAACGCCAGCCACGGTTGCGGCAACCCGAATTCGGTTTTTATCGGGCTTGGGTCGTTTGATGCAAATTCTTGAGGTGATTGGGCAGGACAACATTTCGCGTGGCGGTGGTTATTATTACAACGATCAAACCCCGCGTTTGGTGGTTTTTTCTGACCTTCTGAAAGCCGTTTATCCCAGTGCCACCGACACCCAAGCCGATTTTGACAAAGCCATAAAAACAGCCAAAATCCCCGAACAGCGGCTGCTCGAGCTTGGACTTTTCGCGCCGCAATGGACGCAATTTGTGGCGAAAAATGTCGGTTGGAAAGGTCTTAGCGAGGCGATGTACTGGCTTCGGGCGCACACCAAAGACGGCGGTTTCAGCAACGACACCGAACTCGAGGGTTGGAAGCTCGAAATGGCGCAACTGACGCCGCTTTTAACCCAAGATTTGGTGGATGGTGCGGTGGATGTAGGATGGTTCAATCAAGCTTACAAAGACCTGGGCGACAAACGCTGGATGCAACTTTACGACGCGGCAAAGTATATTTCTTCGGGCACTGGTCACGCCAGGGCGAAGCAATTTGCTGATGCCATGCTCGGGAAATTACCCGAAGCCGATGTGGTCAAACGAATCACCTCAAAACGCCACCAGGACAGCGTTCGGGCGCTCGGTCTGATTCCGTTGCCCAAAGCCAAAGATGCGGTCTTGCTGGCGCGGTACGAGGTTGTGCAAACATTCTTAAAGCAAAGCAAACAATTTGGTTCGCAGCGCAAAGAATCCGAACGTCTGGCATCCCGCATCGCGTTCGAGAATCTGGCACGTACCGCAGGATTTCCAGACCCAATGCGGCTCGAGTGGGCGATGGAGTTAAAAGCCGTGGCTGACCTTGCCAAAGGTGCGGTCAAACTGAAAAAAGACGATGTTGAACTGGTTTTGTCGGTTTCAAAAGACGGCGAACCGACGCTCGAGGTTTTGAAAGCGGGTAAAACCTTAAAAGACATTCCTGCGAACCTCAAAAAAGACGAAGCCGTGATCGAAATTCGGGCGCGAAAAAAGGAACTCGAGAATTCCCGCAGTCGAATGCGCGTGTCCTTGGAGCGGGCAATGGTGCATGGTGATGCGTTCACCGCCAAAGAATTGCGGGATTTGACCAAACACCCGGTCGCCCGTCCGATGCTCGAGCAACTGGTTTTTATGGATGACGCTCAAATGGGTTTTCTGTCACCTGACGGTAAAAACCTGGTCAGCGTAAACGGCGAACTCCTCGAGATCAAAGGCTCAAGTTTATGCCTTGCGCACCCCGTGGATTTGTTCGAGTCGAAAACCTGGTCTGAATGGCAGACCGCGTATTTCACGGCGCAACGCCAACAACCGTTCAAGCAAATCTTCCGCGAGTTGTATTTGCTGACACCAGCCGAAAAACTCGAGAAAACCAAATCCAGCCGTTATGCCGGGCATCAAGTCAATCAACGTCAAAGTGCGGCACTGCTTGGCGCTCGAGCGTGGGTGGTCAGTTACGACGGCGATGCCAGCAGAACGTTCTTCAAGGAAGGCATTACCGCGCACGTCAGCAGCAAACAAGGTTATTCAACCCCTGCCGAGGTTGAAGCC
>JANLWR010000363.1:0-4629 GCA_031364625.1 Deinococcales bacterium
CATGGGGTGCAGGACTGGTTGGTGCTGCCCAGTCAATCGTGCGATCTGGTCAAAGCGGTTGGTGGTTTTACAAACTTTCATTTGAACGCCGCCAACACCAGCAGCGACGTTGCGCCTTTGGGTTGTGAAAATGCTGGGCTGAATTGGTCGGCAAATGCTGTTCCAAAAGGCAATTGGCAAAGCAAACGCTACTTCATGGTTTATGACGAGATGGGTCATGGGGACGGCAATCAGTACAACCAGGCGTTGACCGATACGCTCGATTTTATTTTTGCCAAAGTCCCAACGCCGTAAAAAATACTCGAGCGTTGCGGCTCGAGTATCAAAATTTCTCTTTCAGTTTTAACTGTCTTTATCTCGGTAACGCAAGAACGCGGGAATGTCCAGTTCTTGTTCGCTAAACCGTCCAGAATTGATGATGTTGCCCAGATTGCCGAGCGTGTTGTTGCTGGTGCGCAGTTGGTTCATTAAGCCTGGGGCTTCGTTGAAACCTGTGGCGACCACGGTCACGCGGATTTCATCGCCCGCGTGTTCGTCGAAAGCCACGCCAAACAGGGTGTCCACGCTGTTTTCGTCTAAACCTGTGGCGGCTTGAATCTTGCCCACAATTTCGTAAGCGTCCGCTAACGTCACGCGGTCTTCAGTGCCAGTGATATTGATTAAGAGTTTTTTCGCGCCTTCAATGCCACGCTCGAGAAGCGGCGAGTGAATGGCACTGGCAACGGCTTCTTCGACGAGTTTATCGCCGCGCCCCGCACCAATGCCCATCAGCACCGAGCCTGCGCCCGTCAGGTGCATTTTCACGTCGGCAAAGTCCACGTTGATCAGTCCACTGGCGTTGATGACATCGCTGATGCCTTTGACGCCGTAGTACAACACGCGGTCTGCCAGCAGGAACGCATCGCGGATTGGGGCTTTGCGGTCCACCACCGAGACCAGCTTTTCGTTGTTGACGATAATCATGCCGTCCACGCGCTCCGAGAGCTTCTTGATGCCCTCTTCGGCAACCCGCAAGCGCTTGGGTCCTTCAAATTTAAATGGGCGCGTCACGATGCCTATGGTCAGCGCACCGATCTCTTTGGCAATTTCGGCAACCACGGGCGCACTGCCCGTACCCGTGCCGCCGCCCATGCCTGCGGTGATGAAAACCATGTCCGCACCCTCGAGGTGTTCTTTGATCTGATCCCGGTCCTCGAGCGCACTTTTTTCGCCGACCTCGGGGTTCGCGCCCGCGCCCAAACCGCGTGTGGTGCGATCACCAATTTGCAAGCGCAATTCGGCATGAGAGTTTGCCAGGACTTGCGCGTCGGTGTTCGCCGCAATGAACTCCACGCCGTCTAAGCCAGAGTCAATCATGCGGTTGACCGCGTTGTTGCCCGCGCCGCCCAAGCCAATCACTCGAATATTCGCTGCTTGCACTGTTATCGCCTCGTTCTTGCCAAAATTGGCGGTTGATTTCTGAAAACGGCTTGCCTCAAAGTATTGCTTTAAAAGAAATCTTTGAAAAACGCCCTGATGCGCTCAAAAATGCTGGGTCCGGATGGTTTGCGTTCTATGGCTTCGCTTGGTTCTGCTTCAAAATTATCATCGTCAGTGGCGTAATTACCGCTCGAGCTTGCATCATTTTGAGCCATGTGCGCCCCTGCCGCATTGACGCCCACAGGTACAGCACTGTAATGCTGTTGGCTGCTGCTGGTCGCGCCGCGTCCAGTGAAATTCTCGATGCCGTAACGCACCAAACCGACGCTGGTGGCGTGGGTCGGTGATGACACAACATCGGCAAGACCACTGACATTGCCTGGTTTACCAATGCGCACTGGAAGCTTGAAACGCTCCCTTGCAAGTTCGGAGACACCGCGCATTAACGCAGTCCCGCCCGTAATCACGACACCCGCCGCAATCAGTTCGACCGGTCCGAGCACCGAATCAATTTCTGCCCTGGCAAGGTTAAAAATTTCTGCCATGCGAGGCTTGATGATCCTCGAGAGTTCAAAGGCGCTAACCTGCGGCACAACCCCGTTTTGGGTCAATTCGAGGTTGAGGTCTGGGTCTGCCATTTCGGGCACGGCGGCGCCGTATTTTTTCTTGACGCGTTCGGCTTCGTCGGCTGGAATTTTAAGAATTTGCGCGAGGTCTTGGGTGACATGATCGCCGCCGAGCGGAATGACAGCGCTGTGCGCCAGGTTGCCGCGCCTGAAGACCGCAACGTCGGTTGTGCCGCCACCAATGTCAATTAAAACCGTGGTGACATCCTCCTCGTTTGGCTCGAGCACGCTAAGACCACTGGCGTACCCTTGCAAGACCAGACCGTTGACGGTAATGCCAGCCTCGGAGACACAGCGCCGAAGATTGGCAAGCGGTCCTTGCGAACCGGTCACGATATGAACGTCCACCTCGAGCCTGACACCATGCATTCCGACTGGATTTTTGATGCCCTCCTGCCCATCAACCACGTATTCTTGCGGCAACACATGAATAATCTCGAGGTTTGGGTCGAGCGGCACGGCGCGAGCATTTTCGATGGCGCGTTCGACATCGGGGCGTGATATTTCTTGACCGCGACGGATGGCGGCAAGCCCATGACTGGTCAGGGCTTTTAAATGCCCGCCCGCCACGCCGACATAGGCATCGACGACACGAACGCCAGCCACGCGTTCGGCGGCGGCGATAGAATTACGGATTGAACTGATGGTGCGCTCGAGGTTTACAACCACGCCGCGCTTGAGACCTTCACTTGGCACTGTACCTTCGCCAATAATGTCGAGCACCCCGTTGGGGCTGACTTCACCGATGACTGTTGTGATTTTGGTCGTGCCAATGTCCAATCCGACCACGATTCTCGAGTTGTAACGGTTATCGGTCATTGTTGGACACTCACCCCCCACGGATAGATGTTGATTTGAGCCGATCTTTTATCGGCTTGGAGTATCTTGACACTTCCGCCCCATTTGAGCAAGGAAGCATACGAATCTGTCCAGATTCGCAAGTCTTTGAGTTGGATACGGTAACCTTGCGGCGTGAATCGTATCTCGAGCGGTTTAAGCGGTTTCATCAATAAGGCTATCTTAAGCGCTTCGGGCAGTTTTGAGCTATCCCAACCCGTTAATGTTGGTTTTGGATTTGAACCATCTGGCAATTCTGTACCGTCCAGCGCGACAGTCATCCTCGAGCCGTCAGATTTTAAGAGCGTACCGACAGGTTCGCGCTCAACCAATCTGACCTCGACCTGCCCTGGAAAATGCTTGATTATTCTCGCCTCGGCGATCCAGGGGCTGTCGGAAAGTTCTTTGGCGCTGGCGTTTGAAGCCCACAACCACGGGTTGCCCCTCGAGATGCCGCTCATGTGCGCGACCTCTTTGGGACTAAAATGCTTCGAGCCTGACACCAGCACGCCCCAGACGGGCAGCACAAACCTCGAGGCGGCGAGTAGCGCAAAGACAATAATCAGCAAGGAAATACCCCAGGTCAGGTTTTCTTTGCTCGGTTTGATTGGACTGGTCATATGCTTCCCCATATTTCCACTTCTCGCTCTAAGTCAATTCCCAATTGACTTTCGATGTTCGAGAGTAACTCGAGCACATCTTTGGCGCTGGCATTTCCTTGATTCACCACAAAATTACCATGTTCGAGTGAGATCATTGCGCCGCCGACCTTTGCGCCCTTCAAACCCGCCTGATCGACCAGTTTACCAGCCGAGAAGCCCGTCGGGTTTTTCCAGGCACAACCAAAGGTTCGTTGGTGGGGCTGCCCTTTGCGGGCGTTGTCGGCAAGGTTCATGCGTTCTTGCACGATTTCTGGCGTTGTGACCTCGAGCTTGAGTCGAACCTTGGTGACGATTCCAGCGCCGTTTTTGCCGTGCGGGATGCTCGAGTTGCGGTACTGAAAACCGAGTTGATCGGGCGTGAGAATTTTTATTTCGCCGTCCACAAAAACCTCGAGTTGGTAAATCGCATCCGCCATTTCGCCGTAACGCGTTCCCGCGTTCATGCGCACCGCGCCGCCGACTTGGGCTGGAACGCCCCACAAGCCTTCGATGCCCGACAAGCCGCGCTGCTGAAGTTGCCTGACAAGCCCAGGAATCGGTTTTGCCGCACCCACCCAACCCGTCACGATCTGCGTGTCGCTCGAGAGGTTCGGGTCAGGCTCGAGATCGCATTTGGAATATTCACCGCCCAAACGAATCACGCGCTCATCAACGCCAGAATCAGAAACAATCAGGTTCGAGCCGCCGCCCAAAATTTTGTACGGCGCAGAGGTGGCTTCCCGCAGTTGCTCGACATTTCAAAGCACTGGCTCGCCGAGTGTGTCACCTGCAAGGGGAACACGTTCCCGCAATTGCTGTTGCTCACCGAGTTCGCGCACGATGCATCGGACCGCATCTATCAAGCCATCGTTCGATCCGATGGCTGTCACGGACAGACGCGCATCCTGCGGCCGATCCTGCAACCGTATGACACGCTCGGTTCGACCCGCTGGGTGGACTTCGACACGACCCGATCGGTCTATGCCACGAACGCAACCAAGTGCCAGATTTCGCACGTCGTCTGCGATACCGACTCATGGGAGCAGAAGCTCGCCCAGACGTTGGAGGACGATCTGCCCGAAGTCGTTCGCTACGTGAAGAACCAC
>JANLWR010000367.1:0-4606 GCA_031364625.1 Deinococcales bacterium
GCACCATTACGACGAATTGATGACCGACCCAGCCGCGAACAAAGACCGTTTTTTGAGCATGTGGCAGCAAATCGCCACGCACTTTAAGACTTCACCCTCGAGTGTGATCTTTGAAATTCACAACGAACCAAATGGCAACATTGAACCGCTCTGGAACGATTACGCGGCGGCAGCATTAAAAGTCATTCGACAAAACAATCCCACTCGAGCCGTGATTGTTGGTCCAAATGGTTGGAACAGTGCATGGCGCTTGCCAGAATTAAAATTGCCTGACGATAAAAATTTGATCGTCACCTTTCACAATTACGAACCGTTTGAGTTCACGCACCAAGGCGCAGAGTGGGTCAGTCCAAGCTCGGCGGTTGGTGTGGTCTGGCCACAGCCAGGAGTTGCGCTTCGTGCGCCGTGGCAGAACTGGTCTTGGGACACCACCCTCGAGCCAAGTGGTGATACTGCGTTTAACGTCACCTACAATAAAGGTTATGCTGGAATGTATTTTCACCGTGACACTGGGGCGGCAGGTTTCTCGAGCTTAAAAATCAAAACCGATCAATCCGCCAGTTTAACTGTGACCTGTCTCGAGAAAAACCTTCCAACTGGAAATCCGTCAGGGACAAACGTGCAAACACAACCAGGCATCACGCTCGAGATTCCACTTGCCAATTGTGGCAACCCAAAAACCTTGGGCGATCTGATGATTCAAAACAACACCAGCGCCGCCGTGCCGACCTTTAAACTCGAGCAACTTGAACTTGTGAACGCTAGCGGCAGTGAGTCCTTGTTCTCAAACGCGCAGGACAAAGCCGCAGCCTACCTCGAGTACGCCGCCGCATGGGGCAAAACCAACAACCGTCCTATCTTCATGGGCGAATTTGGGGCGTACAACAAAGCCGATACGGCTTCTCGAGTCAAATGGACGACCTTCATGCGTGCAGAATCTGAAAAACGCGGCATTGCTTGGGCGTACTGGGAGTTTGGCGCAGGTTTTGGCGCGTATGACCGCACTTTAAGAGCTTGGCGTCCCGAATTGTTGGGCGCATTGATCGAAAAGTAAAATCGTGCCAGTGCCAAAACAAACGGCTGAAACTCGAGTTTCAGCCGTTCTTTTATGAAGTCTCAAATTTGAACGACAGGTTTGTCTTTCTCGAGCGCCTGACTGACCTCGAGCGCGGCACGTTCACCGGCTTCAATCGCACCCTCGACGTAACCGTAATAGTAGACGGCGGTTTCAGTGCCAGCCCAGTGCAACCTGCCAATCGGTTCGCGCAATTCGTTAAAACCGCCCGTCATCACTCCTGGCGGGGCGTAACACTGGTAGCCACCACCGATGAACGGTTCGGTCAACCAGTCGTGATCAAAATATTCTTTGGGGTACAGCGCCTCCTCACCAAAGACCATCGCCAGATTCTCGAGCACGGCACGGCGGCGAGTCTCGAGCGGACGGTCAGACCAGAACACGGCATCGTCACCGCCGATAAAGGCAACCAGGGCGGGGTTCTTGCCGTCATGGCTGGTGGCATCCATCGTGTGGTCGAAAATTAAAATGTCAGGGTCGATGGCTTTGGTGGGTTTCTCGAGCCAGAAGGCACGATCATAAACGGCAAAGCATTTGATGACGCTGCCCATCTCGAGGCGCTGCATTAACTTCATGCGGCGGCGCGGCAGCACTGGGTCAAAGTCGATGCGTTGCGCTTGGTTGGGTGGCAGTGCCATGACCACCCGTTTGGCTTGAACAAACGCACCCTCGGCAACAATTCGCACACCAGCGTTGTCGCTGTCGTGCCAGTGCTCGATTTCGTAAACCGAACAGTTCAGGCGCAAACGATCACCCAGAGCATCCGCCATGCGGGTGCAGATGGCTTGCATTCCCTCGACCAGCCTAAAGGTGTGATTGCCGCCGTCCAGATCGAGCAAATCTTCAAAACCACCGGCGCTGCCAATCGAATAGAGCAAAAACAGCATCGAAAAATCTTTGGGTTCGATGGTGTACTCGGTACGCACCAACTGATCGAACAAATGCCCCAAGTATTCACTCTCGAGGTTCTGGCGTTTCCATTCTTCGACGCTGACAAAATCGAGTTCGGCGGCGTTCGGCGTGGCTTCGGGGTTGGTAATGTTGACCTGTTCGACCAACCATGCCAGCTTGGCGGTGAACCATTCCCATTCGGCTTGGGTCAAACGATCCATTTGCGAAAGCGGCTGCGTGGACAAATCCATGCGACCAGCGTTTTGCTGCGAAAAGGTCGTCAAACCCAGTTCTTTTGCCAACTCGGTGATTTTGGGCATTCCAGGACCGAGCCACTGCCCACCCAGGTCAAAAACTGTGCCGTCTTTCATGACATGCGACAACAGACGCCCACCGACACGGTGGCTTGCCTCGAGCACCAGCACATCGTGTCCTGCTTCAACCAATTTTCTTGCAGTGATTAAACCCGATATTCCTGCGCCGACCACCACGACATCACACGTCATATTCGTGCTTTGCATTATGAAAACAACTCCCCATGCCGAATTTTGGCATTCCCGACTTGCACCATCATACTCCTCGAGTGATGAGCGTGTTTGTAGCGTCAAATCAAAAAGCTTATACTGAGTCAAAGAAAAATAACTCGAGCTTCACCAAACTCTCGAGACAGAGGAGTTTTTATGTTTGCACCGGGATTACTGAGAGACAAAGTGATACTTGTTACAGGCGGCGGCACAGGATTAGGACGCAGCATGGGAACGCGGTTTCTCGAGCTGGGCGCGAAACTCGCCATTTCGGGACGCAGGCTTGAAGTGCTCGAAACTGCCGCCAAGGAAATGATGGAAGCCACCGGCGGCGAAGTGCTGCCAATTCAATGCGATGTCCGAGACCCCAACGCCGTGACCGCCATGATCGACGCTGCCGAAGCTAAATATGGGCAGGTCGATGCGCTCCTTAACAACGCCGCCGGAAACTTCATCTCCCCCACCGAACGCCTCTCGCACCGAGCCGTGGATGCCGTGCTGGGCATCGTTTTGCACGGGACTTTTTATTGTACGCTCGAGCTTGGCAAACGCTGGATTGCTGCCAAGCACAAAGGCGTGGTCTTAAACATTGCCACAACCTACGCACAATCTGGGTCGGGGTACGTCGTGCCAAGCGCCGTTTCCAAAGCGGGGGTGGTCGCCATGACCAAATCTCTCGCCGCAGAATGGGGCAAATACGGCATTCGCTTGAACGCCATCGCGCCAGGACCGTTCCCCACCGAGGGCGCATGGTCGAGGTTGATGCCGTCCAAAGAAATTGAAAAACTTTTTTCAGACCGCATTCCACTACGCCGCCACGGCGAGCATATCGAGCTTGCCAACCTTGCCTCGTATTTGCTCAGCGATTTTGCGGGCTACATTACGGGCGATGTGATCTCGATAGACGGCGGCGAAACCGCCTGGGGCGGCGGCGAGTTTAACGTGCTCGATGCCGTGACAAAAGAGCAATGGGACATGCTCGAGGCGATGCGGAAGAAGTAAATTCAATCTTCAAAGACAATACCTTCGTAAATTTCCTCAAGTGTTAATTTGGTATCCAAACACGGCACTCGAGCGAACCCCTCTTCGGTCAGCGTGGTTCGCGCCCAATCACCCTCGAGTAACTGGTACGCCAAAACTTTGCGCTCAGATTGCGAAACGATCAAATACGTTTTTAAGCTCGGGATTTTCGTGTAAATCTCGAGCTTTTCGCGTAAGTCGGTGGTTTCGGTGCTTGGGGAACGGATTTCAACGATAAAGCAAGGATTCTCGGCAATATAACCTGTGTCCGAACCTGGCGAGCAGGTCAGAACAATGTCAGGGTAATAATATTTCGAGCCTTGATCCGCCCGAACTTTGACATTTTCCATGAACATCTGACAATTCTTTTCTCGAGTTTTTAAACGCAATGCCGCAACAATATTCAATGCCACTAAATTGTGTCGTTTGCTCTCCCCTGCCATCGCGTGCAACCAACCGTCAATAAATTCGTGGCGCAGATCACTGGTTTTTTCAAACTCGAGATACTCGGTTTCGGTCATTCGGTCAAAGATTGCGGCGGGTTGACTCATGGTGAAAGTATAGACCAAAGCAAAAACACGGTACAATCTTCGCGCAGCAATGAACTCGAGCAAATCTCGAGTGGGCTGAATACGGAGTGTCTGATGATTGAATTCCCAGAACTAACAAAATACATTGAACTCAAACAACTTGGATCGAGCGCGTCTGAGATTGCGATTGTTGCTCGAGAAGATGGTTTGAGTTCTGTTGAATCAATTTTTGTACTCAAAGAAGTTTTTGAAATTTCAGTCGCTCGAGCCAAAGAAATTTTCATGACCACAAAAGGCAACGAGCATCATCTTGCATTTCACGAACAACTGATGGACGATCTGGACAAAATAAATGAAGAAATGAATCTCGAGAATCAAGGTGGTAATTCATGATTATCGTTAAAGTTGGCGGTTCGGACGGAATCAATTATGACGCGGTCTGCAACGACATTGCAGATTTGTGGCTAAGCGGTCAGAAACTCATTTTGGTACACGGTGGCTCGAGCGAAACCAACCGCATTGCAGCACTTCTGGGGCATCCGCCAAAGTTTGTCACCTCGCCCTCG
>JANLWR010000368.1:0-5068 GCA_031364625.1 Deinococcales bacterium
TGGCGTTGAATTTGTTGAATTTGGATGTGGGTTTGAACATTTCAAAACGACGGAAACGTTTGAAGGCGTTGTTGAATCCTGATTACTTGTTGTCGTTACTTGGGTTGTCTGTCAAGGCATAGTTGGTGCGTTTGCCCTAGAGTTTTGTGCTTTTCCCAAATCAATCAATGGTTTATGCTGCCTGGGTTGCGGCATCAGTCGCCATTTGAATGCGAGGTTATTCATGACACAAACCCTTTCTCGAGTCAGACCGCTCGAAAGCATTGATTTCAAAGCCTTCCCTAGCCCTTGTTACGTGCTCGACGAGTCGAGGTTGCGCCACAACATGGAAATTCTTAACCGTGTGCAACTCGAGAGTGGCGCAAAAATCATTTGCGCCCTAAAAGGCTATTCGCTGTGGGCAAGTTTTGGCATCATCAAAGAATACTTGCACGGCACAACCGCCAGCGGTTTGTACGAGGCTCAACTTGGGCGCGAAAAGTTTGGCGGCGAGGTTCACGTTTACTCGCCCGCCTTCACGCCAAACGACATGACCCAAATCCTCGAGCTTGCCGATCACATCAGTTTCAACAGTTTTTCGCAGTGGACAAGATTCCGTGAGATGGTCTTGAGTGCCCCTCGAGCCATCTCGGCGGGAATTCGCATCAACCCCGAATACTCCGAGGTCGAAACGCCATTGTACGACCCGTGCGTGCCATTCTCGAGGCTCGGTGTGACCCGTTCGGAATTCAAACCCGAACTGCTCGAGGGCATTGAAGGCTTGCATTTTCACAGTTTGTGCGGCAAGGGCGCGGACACGCTCGAGCGCACCATTGACGTGATCGAACAACACTTTGGCGAGTTTCTGCCGCAAATGAAATGGGTGAATTTTGGCGGTGGGCATCACATCACCAAAGCCAGTTACGACGTGGAGCGCTTAATCAAAGTTGTCAAAGCCTTCCGCGAAAAATGGAATCTCGAAGTCATCCTCGAACCTGGCGAAGCGGTTGGCTGGCAAACGGGCTGGCTGGTCTCGAGTGTGGTCGATACCTTGCACAACGGCATGGACATTGCGGTACTTGACGTTTCCGTGTCTGCGCACATGCCCGACTGCCTCGAGATGCCGTACCGCCCAGATATCTTAAACGCCGCCGCACCGCTCGAGAAGCCGCATACTTACCGTTTGGGCGGCACAACCTGCCTTGCTGGCGACGTGGTTGGAGATTACAGCTTTGAGCGAAAGCTCGAGATTGGGGATACGGTTGTGTTTGACGACATGATTCATTACACGATTGTTAAAACCACCATGTTCAACGGCGTCAAACACCCGAGCATTGGGATTTTGCGTGAAAATGGCAGTTTTGATGTGGTGCGCGAATTTACTTACGAAGATTTCAGAGACAGGCAATCTTAAACTCGAGCAGCAAAAAACTCCCGCGCAAGCGGGAGCTTTCTTTTGGTGACCCCAACGGGACTTGAACCCGTGTCTGAGCCTTGAGAGGGCTCCGTCCTAGACCGCTAGACGATGGGGCCGTCCGTGATCTTGTGTGGCTGGGGTACTTGGATTCGAACCAAGATTAAGCGCTTCAGAGACGCTCGTCCTGCCGTTAGACGATACCCCAACGATAATTCGCCGCTAGGTCGGCTGCCTCTGACCATATTCGAGTCGGCAGGAACTCGTGTCAAAAGCTTTGAAAGGATACACGAGCACGAGAAGGGTGTCAAATTTAGGTTTCGGGTAAACTTTATTCATGGTCTTTGATGCAAAACTCGAGGGTGTCTTGCAGCGTTTGGCGGGGAGCTTAAAAACGCATTACAAATCGCGTTTTGGTGAATTGTTGTTGCTCGAGGTTCGAGAATCGGACTTGCTCGAGTTGATTTTGGTGCTTGAAGGGCAGGTGAATCAGGTGCGGGAAAGCTTGAGGGTCGAACCGAGTGCGAGATTGGCGTCGGTGGAGGCTGGGGTGGAAGTCGCAGTTTATGCGGTGGCTCGAGAAACCTTTAATGCGGCGCTCGAACCTGAATTGTGGGAGGCAAAGTTTACGGCGTCGGAGATCAAAGCCGATTAAGTATCTCCCCGAAATGTTTTAGAGTTTTTTCCTAAAACATTTCCGACCAAAGGGAGTAGGGACAGCGTACCTGCCACCGAAATGACAGAATTGGAGCGAAGCGGAAATTCTAAAATGCAGGCGGGAGGTACTTAGAACTTGAGGTCTGTCGCCCAAATACCGCTTAAATTTAGGCGCTCGAGTGCTTTTTGAACCGTGATTTCTGTTCCAGGTATCTCGAGGTTGGGCGCAACGTCTGCCAGTGGCATCAGCACAAACGCCCGTTCAAGCATCCTTGGGTGTGGAATCTCGAGATTCGGTTCGGAAACGATGTCCTGACCATAAATTAGAATATCCAGATCAAGGGTTCTTGCACCCCAACGCTCTAACCGTTCGCGTCCTTGGGAGCGTTCAACCTCGAGCATGACTCTCAGTAAATCATGTGCCGATAAATTGGTCTCGAGTTTGGCTGCGGCGTTCAAATAAGCGCCTTGAGTGCTGGTGACGCCAAATGGCTCGGTTTCAAAAACCCTGGATTTTGTGCCAACAACAATTTGAGGATGTTGCGCCAGCGCTTTGATTCCAGCCTTCAAATGCTCGAGCCGATCTCCTAAATTCGAGCCGAGGGCGATAAAAACAGGTTTCACCCTCGAACTGTATCGGATTTGAGGCTCGTTTAGTAGCGCCTTAAATACTGGGTTTGCAAGCTTTGACCCGCACCGCAGGTCACACCGACCTGTAAATCGCTGGCGCTGGTCGGTGAGATGGTGCAGTTGAATTTGAACAAGATCGTTGCCTCGACCACGGTGCGGTTTTCTTTTTCTTGGACTGGTCGCACCAGGTCAAAATCTTTTTGCTCTAAAACACTCGAGACGGTGGTGCTGCCTTTTTTCATTAAGAGTTGCACGCCGTTGTATTCCCAGTACAGGGTTTGGAATGCCCTTGGTTCAAACGTGCCGCCAAAGGCTTTGCTAAATTCATACGGCGAAATAAACGCGCGGTTGACATCGATCACGGTCGGTTTGATCGGTTGAAAACCTGGGGTTTGTTGCGCCAACGAGAAACTCGAGATGATTAAGCCCGCCAAAATGATCAAAATACGTTTCATAAAAACCTCCAAAATGTGGGTTGAAACCTACACTCATTTTCACCCCACTTGTGAACTTGTTCTATTGAAGACATGAGAAGCACGATTCTTAAAATCTCGAGATTTCGCACAAACGATGTGATTCATTGTTTGGTTGCGACATCATTTTGGCTCACCTGGATTCACAATGCCTTGCCATTGCTCCGATGTACGGCAAATCCGTTAAACTCGAGGGCGTGATGGGACGCTTTTATCGTTTGGCGCGGGCATTGTTGCCTTGGCTCGCCCGTCCCGACGACGATTGGGCAAAAAAACGCTTAACTCCAGCCGAGTTTGCGGTGTACATCAACATGGACGCTCGAGACCGTGAGCACGCGGTACGGGTCAGCAAAAAACTGATTGACTTGTACCCAGACTCGAGTTTGGTGTTGCAACGCGCAACCTTGCTTCACGATTGCGGCAAGTCGGTTCGCCCTTACAGCGTGTTTGAACGCGTTTGGGTTGGCTTATTTTATGAAGCCAGGGACGCCCAAACTCGGGTTTTGGATTTCAAGACCCGAGGTCTGAGTGCGATTGAAGTCAAAAAATTCCATCCGCAAATTGGTGCCAGCCTGATACTTGCGGCGGGCGGTGATGCTCGAGTGGCTGAGATTGTGGCAAAACATCATGTACCTGGAAGTGATTTAGATGCGCAACGGGTTCATGAGATGGACGAACTCGAGTAATTTACTTCATAAAGTCAATCAGCCAGCCACCCAAGGCGTTGGCTCGAGCCGCCAGAATGTCCAGGTGGGTGTAACCTGGCAAGTCTTTGACTGCAATTTTGCGCCCAAGTTTTGCTTCAATGGCGTCAAAAGCATTGGGAGCGGTGACGATGCCGCGACCTGCCCTGACTGCCAGAATTGGAATGTCAATTTCATTCATGTGCGTCAGCGGGAGTTTTTCCTTTGCCCAAGCTGGTGCTTCAAGTCCCACCACACCAGTCTCGAGCGTTAAACGCGTGGGAAAGTACCATTCCTGAAAGTCGGCATTGGGTGTCCAAAAACGACTGGCGAAATCGAGTGGATCGGTGTGCTCGAGTGGGTCGTCTTGGCTTGGTATCTGCCAATCGACTCGTTTTGCACCTTCTAGCGGACCAATAATTTCTGGGGTTTGGAAACCCGCAAATCCACTCAAAATCACTGCCAATCCATTGATTGCCAATTTCGCGCCAGTTGCTTTGCCCGCAGAAATAGAGAAAATATTGACCAGGGCGTAATTGTCATCGCCCGTGATCATGGCGGCAGCCAAATTAGAGGCAGGATAGGGCACGATGCCGCCAGGGGAATCGCCGTTCGGGTCAAATGTCGCCAGCAGTGCCGCCGCACTCAATTTGCCGAGGCTCGAGGGTGTGTAAGTCAAAGCCTCAAAATATGGTGTTGCCGTGCCAGACTCGAGTTCCTTGATGCCTGCCGTACGAATTCCAAAAAAACCATTTGAACCGTCTCGATACTGTTGTTCGGAAATGGCGTTGCCGATGCCCGCACCTCCTGGCACACCGTCGATCATGACCACGCCACTCAAGTCTTGATAACCAGGCATTCCAGCGAAGTCCCAGCCCGCGTACAAACCCACCAAGGATGCGCCCAGGCTGTGACCACCCAAAAAGACTTTCGGCGTGCTTTCTCGTGCCTTTAAAATCACCGCCCGCAAATCCTCGAGATGCACTTTCAAGCCCCAAAAACCCATAAAACCAAGTTCTTTTGAGGTTCTGGCTCGAAAACCATTGGTTTTTCCCGCATCACGAATCATGTAGCGCCAAGCCATCACCGGGTCGCGTTTTTGATACGCCTCGAGTAACCTGCTGTGATCCTCGAGTACATTCGAGCGCCTGTCTATCGCCCAGACTTCAAGGCTTGGGTCAGTCGAGACCATTGAACGCGCCAAGCGGTCAAAGTTTTGAGCGCCGCCCAAG
>JANLWR010000400.1:0-5830 GCA_031364625.1 Deinococcales bacterium
TATAAATTATTAAAACAACAAACCTATTTTACTGCTGGTGTTAAAGAAGTACGCGCTTGGACGGTCAAAGAAGGCACAAAAGCGCCACAAGCCGCAGGCGAAATTCACAGCGATATCGAACGTGGGTTTATTCGTGCCGAAGTGGTGGAGTGGGACAAATTGGTTGAGGCGGGAAGCAATGTGAACGCCAAATCCAAAGGTTGGGTGCGCACCGAAGGTAAGGAATACGTGATGAAAGATGGGGATGTGGTGCATTTCTTGTTTAACGTTTGAGGCTCGAGTAAGATATTTTCGTATGAGACGGAGTTTTCGCAGTAATATGTGACCGCTCAAGAGAAAACAACATAATTCCACTTTCTAAATCTGATAATTTATACGATTTAGTGCGTTTTTCAAGAGATTTTTGCCGTAAATGCGGGTATAAATCCTAACTAGGATAAAAAAGTTTCACTAGGAGTGAAATGGAACAATTCTCTACAGATTCCGCTGTTCAACGTTATCTGCCGTTGATGCACGAGCTTGCGATTAGAATTGATCTTATTTCTCATGCTTGTGACGGCAAACTCAATTTAACTCCGCCTTACGCTCGAGAATACGCGTATTTGCAGTTCCGTCGCATTTGTGAACTTATTGCCTTGGGTTGCCTTTTACTTCACGGTGATCTCCCTTACGCCCAAACACAAACTGCCAAAAGAGAATGGAATGCGGAAAAAATTATGAGAAATCTTCATAAAAATCATCCTCATTCGTTTCCACAGTCAGTCATTAGAGAAAAAACATCAAATGGCTGGAATATAAAAGCCAATTCAAATATAAATGCGTTGACGTTAGATGAATTTAATAAGCTATACATTGAATGTGGTGAAGTTCTACATCGAGGGAAAATTCGCTCACTTGAAGATTCAGGGGTCATTACTAGTAAAGACTACCAAAAAATAATTGATTGGCAAAGAAAAATATTTGATCTCATGAATGGGCACCTCATTGGAAGACTAAATGATAATAGTTTTTATATCATTTCACTTAAAACAGAATCGGGTTTCCCTGAATGCAGCATTTTTACACTGAACGAGACTAGTGCATGGGATGTAGTTACGCAAAAAATGAATATTAGCAATTAATTCCGTTGATCTTATATAAAAACCATAATCAATCCTAACAAATAGGTCGAATTTTTGTCAAAACAGCGCGACTTGAGACAAAGTTATTGACATATTTTATGTTTATTCGCTATGCTATAGTCATGAAAATCACAGTTCGGTTGAACGATCAACGGCTGACCGACGCAAAACGGGACGCCCTCGAGCACAATAAAACTCTGACCGAACTAATTGAACAAGCGTTGCGTCAAACCGTGCAAAAACCAAGTTTAAAATCCTTCAAAACCTTACCAACTCGAGCCTTGGGCAAACCAAAGCTGAACGTGGATTTCTCGAGCAATGCAAGCATTCAAGAAATGCTTGACAAAGAATTAGCTGTGAAACCATTGCCTACAACAAAATAAAAAGGCTCGAGGTTTAACATCAACCTCGAGCCTTAAAACACTTCTTTACTTTTTCTTGTTGTCCCGCTCGAGTTTCCGGCGGTCTTGTCTCGAGATTTTTGGAATGCGGGTGGTTTGGCTGCTGCGTTTAATGAACGGGTTGTTCATCGGTTGTGGTTCGGCTTCACCGTCATTGTTCGAGTCGTCTGAAACTTGCTGTTGCGGTGGGGCTTCAAAGTTGACTTGCAACCTGAAGATAAACTTGGTGATTTCGGCTTTGATGGTTTCGGTCAGTTCGCTGAAGAGTTTGGTGGCTTCAAACTTATACTCGACGAACGGGTCTTTTTGCCCGTAAGCCCGTAGGAAAATACCGCTTCGCAGCACATCCATCGCGTGTAGGTGCTCTTTCCAGAATTGATCAACGACTTGCAAGACCACGTAACGCTCGAGTGACCGCAGCAAGGGTGCGCCAAGTTCTTTCTCGCGGGTGTCGTAAGCATCGGCAATGAAGCTGACGAGTTGCTCTCGAGCGTCATCAATTTTGTGACCGCGCAAGGCTTCAAAATCAAAGTTCTCAAACGCTGGGCAGGCATCGACCAGACTGGCACGAAGTTGCTCGAGGTTCCATTGGTCGCTGTCGCCCGAAAGGTGCATGTCGGCTTGACCTTCGGTGTAATCGCCGATCATGCCCTCAGTCATGTCCACAACGCCCTCGTCGTTGCCCAAAAGCACCTCGCGGCGCTGGGCGTACACGACTTCACGTTGTTTGCTCATGACGTTGTCAAACTCGAGGAGTTGCTTGCGGATGCCAAAGTTGCGGTCTTCGACGCGTTTTTGGGCGCGTTCGATGCTGCTGGTGACCATTTGGGCTTCAATCGGTTGGGTGTCGTCCATGCCCAGACGATCCAGCATCTTGATCACGCTCTCGTTGGCGAACAAACGCATCAAATCGTCTTCAAAAGACACGTAATAACGGCTCGAGCCTGGGTCGCCCTGACGCCCCGAACGTCCACGCAATTGGTTGTCGATGCGGCGCGATTCGTGGCGTTCCGTACCAATAATGTGCAAACCACCGGCGGCTTTGACTTTGGTAAAATCTTGCTTGAAGGCTTCGCGGGTGTCACGAATGTTTTTGACATCTTCATCGCTGACTTTTGGCAGATCAGAACGCAGTTTGTTGATCGTAGCATCGTCATCGCGCAGGCAGGCGGCAACGAACAGTTCGACGTGGTCATCGTAACGGCTCAAGCCTTTTTTCTCGAGCAGTGCGTAAGCGGCAAATTCGGCATTGCCACCGAGTTGAATATCTGTACCGCGTCCCGCCATGTTGGTGGAAATGGTGATCGAACCCGAACGTCCCGCCTGGGCGATAATGTCGGCTTCAAACTGGTGTTGTTTGGCGTTCAACACCTGGTGCTTGATACCTTTGCGCAGCGCCTGCAAGGTTTTGACCTCACTCTCGAGGTAAGAAAAAGTCTCGAGCGCATTTTTGGGCAGCATGGGCTTCAGGTCGGTCAGTTTTTCTGGGGTCAATGCGCCGGCGTTTGACAGCAGCTTGTTGGCATTCTCGATGGTGCTTGCGTCCGCTTTAACCAATTGCGAGAGCAGTCGCCCTGCCGTGGCTTCGATAAATTGCACGTAACGGTTGGGTTCGGACAGCATTTTGGACAAGAATTCTGACTTTTCGATGCTGATTGTACCGACCAATACGGGCTGCTCGGCTTGAGAACGCACCACGATTTCTTCGATTACGGCTTTAAATTTACCAAGCTCAGAGCGGTACACCACGTCTTGGTTGTCTTTACGAATCATCGGCAGGTTGGTTGGAATCACCAAGACATCCGCGCCGTACAATTCGACAAATTCTTTTTCCTCGGTTTTGGCTGTGCCCGTCATGCCCGAAATTTTGTTGTACAGCTTAAAGAAATTTTGGTAGGTGATGGTCGCCAGCGTTTGGTTTTCGCCCGCAATTTTGACGTTCTCTTTGGCTTCGATGGCTTGGTGCAAGCCTTCGCCGTAACGACGACCTGGCATCAAACGACCCGTGAATTCATCGACAATCACGACCTCGTTGTTTTCGTCAACGATGTAATCTTTGTCTTTGTGGTACAGTTCCTGCGCACGAATGGCTTGTTGCAGCATGTGCCCCAATTCCATGTGCTCGGTCGAGAACAATCCGTCAATGGAAAGCAGCTTCTCGGCTTTTTCGATTCCCCGCTCGGTCAAGTGAATCTGACGTTGTTTTTCGTCAATCGTATAATCGCCAGTCGCCACGGTGCGGGTTTTATCGCCTGGCACAACCGCATCACCCTTCTCGAGCATCCCACCGATTTTTGCCATTAAGTAATAATTGCTGGTCGATTTCTCGCTCGCGCCAGAAATAATCAGTGGCGTGCGGGCTTCATCGATCAAGATGCTGTCCACCTCGTCGATAATCACAAAATTGAGTGGGTGATCGGAACGCAGCACCAGTTGATCGGGTTGATTTGCCATGTTGTCGCGCAAGTAATCAAAGCCGAGTTCGGAGTTGGTGACATAGGTGATATCGCATAAGTAAGCGACCTTGCGGGCGGCTGGATCGATTTGTTGTTGAATCACACCAACCGTCAAACCCAATTCTTTGTAAATCAAACCCATTTGTTCCGCACCGACTTTGGCAAGGTAATCGTTGGTCGTGACTAAGTGACAACCCTTACCCTCGAGCGCGTTCAGCGCAAGCGCGAGGGTGGCAACCAGGGTTTTACCCTCGCCGGTTTTCATTTCCGAAATTCGGGCTTGGTGCAGCGCCGCACCGCCAATCAATTGCACGTCGTAATGGCGTTTGCCGAGCGTGCGTATTGCCGCCTCACGGGTTAAGGCGAAAGCTTCAGGCAGCACGGCGTCGAGCGATTCACCGCCCTTTACGCGTTCTCGCAGTTTCGCATAAGCGTTTGCAAGATCAGGGGTGTCTTTGGCTTGAGCCTCGAGCGCATTGACTTTGACGACCACATCTTTGGTCAGTCGTTGCACGTCTTTGGCGTTGTTATCAAAAAGTTTGTTTAGGAATCCCAGCATGGCGAGTCACTATAGCACCCCGCGCGTTCTGGCAAAGGGAAGTCAGTCACCAGTTTTAATGTTTTCTCGAGAAACCTCCCAAAAAACGCGGTATCTCGAGCATTGTCGAAAAACTTAAGTCAACTGAGGGACGACTGCTTTTGCCGCCAAAACTTCTTGGTAGACGCGTTCGTAAGCCGAAACGGTGGATTCCCAACTGAAGCGTTTGACCGATTCGAGGGCATTTTTGGACATTTCAGCCCGTTTTTCTGGGTTGGCGACCAGTTCATCTATCGCTTTGGCAAGCTCGAGGGGCTTATCAGCGTTGAACAACAAGCCGTTCTGACCAGGAATCACAATGTCTCTCGCGCCACCAGCAATGGCGCAAATGGCGGGCAAACCAGAAGCCATCGCCTCGACGGTCACGTTGCCAAAGGTTTCGGTGATCGAAGGAAAGACGAACACATCGCTCGAGGCATAGGCTTCAAACAACGATGCCCCCGATAATTTTCCCGTAAAATGCGCTTCAGGCAGCAGTTGCTCGAGTTTATTGCGTGCGGGACCGTCACCGACGATTACCAGCTTGGCACGACCTTTGTTGTTCAGTTGCTTCCAAGCCTCGACCAGCACCATCGGGTTTTTCTCCCAGACCAACCTCGAGACAAAACTGACAATCACACGGTCGGAATCCTTACCCAAAATGCTCGAGCGCCAGGCATCGGAGCGGTTTGCAGGTGAAAAACTGGCAGTATCCACGCCATGTGGAATATGAATCAAATTCTTGATGCCGTGCTGGGCAAGTTCCTCGAGGGTGGACTGTGATGGCACGATCACGGTTTGGGAAGAGCGGTACATGACTTTTAAGATTTGCCAAATCGCAGGTGCGGCAAACTCGAGATGGTAATACTTGGCGTAACTTGGAAAATGGGTGTGATACGTGGCAACCATCGGAATACCCCCATGGCGGGCGTAACGCATGGCAGCCCAACCCAGTGGGTCGGGTGAATGCACATGAATCAAATCGGGTTTGTCGTCACCCAATACCTTTCGCACACTGTCTTGCGTGACCATTGCCAGACGGTACTGGGTCGAAAATGGAAATGGAATGCTGGGAACGGTACGAATATCGTCTTGGGGAATTTCTGAACCGATGGGCGAAATAAATAAATGCTGGGCAATTCTGCGGTCAAACAACTCGCGCAGGCGGTACACCACCCTGGTCACACCGTCATGTTCTGGACGCATTGTACCCAGAAAATGCGCGACCTTCATTGGTCACACTCGAGGCAAAACCAAATTGCTCGATGCCACACA
>JANLWR010000429.1:0-8001 GCA_031364625.1 Deinococcales bacterium
GCCCAAAACATCGAGCATTTGCTGGATTTCGGTGGGTGTCGGGCCAATATGCCGCCCCGCAAAACCATCGATGGGAACAAGGTTTTGCTGCTGGCTAGATTCAAGTTGAGGGCTGTAGAGTACCAAGACTGCTTCTCCTAAATTGACTTTTCTTCTTTGTTTGTAACATTTCGCCACAAAAGAAGGAAGTTCGGCAGCGGATTGGGTAGCGGATGTAACGGATGTAACGGATGTAGCGGAGCGAGCGAGCAATGTGCGAGATTTAACGTTTGGTGTTACTGCGCTGCGTAATCCGTATTCCGCCAATGCTCGAGTTACAAAACCATAAAGCTTTCTATTCTTAAACCCTCAAAATTCGTGGTGTTTTCCTCACCGCCAATCTCGAGTGGCTAAAACCTCGGCGCACAGTTGCGTAGCAAACCCGTTTTCCTCGAGCCTTATCAATTTCATACTACTTTCAGTTGTTTATCGTATGATAATCATATGAACCCATTCCCCAACCCGATTCCAATCCAATTCACCCAAACCGCCAGTTGGTCATCGTTCGACAAATTCAAACTCGAGGGCGCAACCGCCCTCGAGCGTGTAACACAAGGAAGTGTGGGCACGCTAACCACCAAATCTGGGCAGTACCGTATTCTGACCGATTCGGATTATCAAGCTTTGCTTGGGTTGGCTTCCGAAGTGCGTCGTATTAAGGAGGGTTTGAACGCCATTATTGCCACTGCAACCGTGGCGCGTCGGCATCAAGATTCGCAAAGTCTCGAGGCGCTCATGCAGGTCGTGATTGCCGTGGGTGATTTACCGCGTTTACCTAACAATGCCGAAGTGACAGCTTTGAATCTCGAGATGATTGATACCGATTCTGATGAGGCGATTCTTGACCCTATCGAATTAAAAGCGGCTCAGACTGCTTTATTGAAGTCGTCTTGAATGCTTTGTTACTCGAGCAATTACGGATTCTTGAGGCGGATTTAGCACCTTTGACTCATAATTCTGCGATTCTCGAACGGGTGAGGCATTTTGCAGTTGGTCTTGGGATAAAAACTGGGCAACGCCAAGCTGCTCTGAATTTATGGGGTGTGTTGTTACAAAATCCGATTACATTAGAAGCCGCTCTCGAGCATGGTTATTCATCCGATGCGGATGCGTTTAATGTTTTGCAAGGCGATTTGATTTCAACCCAAAGTGCTTTTTTTATGGGTGAACGTTTAACAGGAGACCGTCGTTTTATCATTCTGAGTCCAACTTGCGATTTGGTCAGTCAACGTCGTGCGTTTGCCAGTTTGCTCGAGGTCAAAGCAATTACGGCAGATACGCTTAATGCGGGGGCGTTACTGAATTCTCTGACTTCTTTTAAACGCTCTGATGCAATGTACTTACCACCGCTCGAAGCCGATCTCGAGCGTGGCATTCTTGGTTTTGCGGTGTCTTTCGATGGTGTTTGCAACATTGGTAATACCGAGATTCAAACTGCTACACGTTTAGCTTCATCGTCGTTGGTTGGTTGGCGTGTTTTTTGTGCAATGCTTCAAAGCGTTTTAACTCGAGCCGGGGCGGATGAAATTGCTTTACGAAAAGTATTTGTTTGAGCGCAGGTTGTTTTTGTGAAGCTCATTTTTGACTGCACTGCGTAATTAGTATTCCGCCAATGCTCGAGTTACAAAACCATAAAGCTGTCTATTCTTCAACCCTCGAGAGTCGTGGTATTTTCCTCACCGCCAATCTCGAGGGTTTAATTTGCTCAGTGTTTAAAAGTATTTTGCTTGTCAAATTTTCAGTATTTTCAGAACAAATCAAGTCCCAATGCGAAAACAGTAGCTTGTTGCATTTCATGCAGTCTGGTCTGGTTCAAATCGGTGATGAATGCGCCCAATGATTGCTTGGGTACAGTTTGAAGATTGTCGAGTGTTATGGCACTACGTTCCAGAACTCCATCAAAAGTTTCGAGGATGACTTGTGAAGCGATGCCACGTACTCGGGTCGTCAATGGTGCGACGGTCAAATTTTGTAAATGTGGGATCAGTTCATTCCGGGTGATGATGACGACTGGGCGTTCTTTCTCGAGGTCGCACCAGCAAACATCTCCGCGTTGCCAAGCTCGAGTCATGCGTCGCCCCAAGCACGTTTTTTTGGTTGCCACGTGTCATCGTCTGGTTGTTCTAGAAAACTTTGGCGGTGGGCTGCTTCCTGTGCCGTGTTTTGACGGCGTTTGAGTTCGGCTTGAAGTGCAATACGAATAAATGCGCTGCGTGTTTCATGGTTTTGCTGGGCGGCTGTGTCTATGGCTTTGAGGAGTGGCTCATCTAAGGTCATTTGCACGGTTTTCATGTGGGAATTTTACTACATTTTTATATGGTAAAAATTGTGTTGCATGTTCTGTTTTACATGTACTGGAGTTTGAAAAACAGGACACAACATCGTGTCCTGCTGAAATCCTAAATCTCGAGATTCTATTTTTTCACAAGTTCGAGCAAACCGTATACTGCATTCGGCACAAGCCCAAGAATCAACACTCCAGCCGCACAGACCACCAGTAAAACTCGAGTTGAACGTCCACTAAAATCGGGCAGCACGGTGACTCGAGGGCGGAAGTACATTAGACCGATTGGGCGCAAGTAGTACGCCAGTGAAACGGCACTGGTCAGTGCGGCAAGAATCACCAAACCGTAATAACCACTGCTGGCGGCGGCAGAGAAAATCAGGTACTTGCCAATGAATCCACCCAACGGCGGAATACCAGCCAGTGACAGCAAGAAGAAAGTCAGTGTGGCTGCCAGCAAGGGTTTGCTCGAGCCAAGTCCTGCCAGACTTTCAATCTCCAGACCATCATCGTCTTTGGAGAGCACATTTAAAACCGCGAACGCGCCAGCGTTCATTAAAGTGTAAATGCCCAGGTAGTACAGGGCACTCGAGAATCCTTGGCTTGGGCTTGCCAGCACTGCCAGCCCAACGTATCCCGCGTGGGCGACGCTCGAGTATGCCAGCATTCGTTTGAGGTTGCTTTGGCGGAGCGCCGCAAGGTTGCCGATCATCAGGGTGAGTGCAATCAGGAATTGCAGTGGCGTTTGCCAACCTGGAACGTTTTGCAGCGCCAGTCCGAAAATGTGCAGGAATCCAGCGAAGGCAGCAGCTTTGACGGCAACACTCATGAATTGCGTGACGACTGTGGGCGCACCCGTGTAGACATCTGGAGTCCATTGGTGAAACGGTGCCATCGCCACTTTAAAACCAAAACCGATCAAAATAAACAACGCACCGACAGCGGCGATGCTCGCGTTTTTAAATTCTGGGCTGAGGACTGAGGTGTTGATCGCCTCGAGTCCAAATTTGCCCGTCGCACCGAACACCAGCGCAATACCAAAAATCAAAATTGCACTGGCGAAGCCACCAAGCAGGAAATATTTCATGCCCGCCTCTTCGCTTTTAGAGGTTTCTTGGAAGCTCGAGAGGACGTACACGCCAAGGCTCATGACTTCAAAGCCGATCAGCAGCACGATCAAGTCGTGAGCGCTTGCCAGCAGCATCGTACCCGAGACGGCGTACAACAAAATTGCAAAGAATTCGGCTTGCATCGTGCCGCCGCGCTTGGCAACATCGACGCTCGAGATGACGGCGATTAAAGCGCCAACAATCAGCACAATGCCAAAACCCAAGGCGAAATTATCGGCTCGGTACGCGCCGTAGAAGCTCGAGAGGTTGGTGTTCCACAAACCAATGCTGGCAGCCAGAGCAACCAACAAACCAACGGCTGAAAGTCCGGCTATCGCTTTTCTCGAAACGTAAAACGGCAGAATGGTGGCGAAAACGGCGGTCAGTAAAACCGTGATGAACGGCAGCATCGAGTAGTAATTGACATCAGGTGAAACGAAATTCATCACTTACCTCCCAAAAGTCCTGCGACGGCTTGAACGCTCGGCTCGAGCAGTTTGAGGGCAGAACCTGAGAACACACCAAAGAACACCGTGACTGCCAGAATCGGTACGAGCACAAACCAATCTCGAGCGTTTAATTCTGGAATGCTGGTGGTGGCTTCCTCGAGCCAGGTGCGTTGGTAGGCGGTCAAGGCGAAGGCGGCGGAGGCGATCACGGTTGAAACTGCCAGCGCGGTCGCCCAAGGGTTGGCTTGGTACGCGCCCAGAAAAATGCTGAACTCACCAATAAAGCCTGCCAGACCAGGCACGCCGATGCTGGCGAACCACAACACGAGCGCCACACCCGCGAAAGCTGGGGCGCTAGCGGCAAGACCGCGCACATGCCCAATCTCGAGGGCTTGAGAGGTGGTTTTTTCGTTGTGAGAATCTTTGTTGAGGCGTTCCTCGAGCATCCCGACGATTAAAAACAGTGCGCTCGAATAGACGCCTTGGAAGGCGAGCAGGAACAACGCGCCAGCCATGCCGATGGGGTTGAGGCTGAACATGCCAAGGGCAACCAAGCCCATGTGCGAGAGTCCGGCGTAAGCCAGTAAACGCTTGAAATCCTTGCTCGAGAAGGCAATCCAAGCGCCGTAAAGGGCTGTGAATGCGGCGAGAAACATAAAAACCCATTGCAGATTTTGGGCGGCGGCTGGAAACAATGGCAGCGCAAACCTGAACAAGCCGTAACCGCCAACTTTATACAGCGTTCCCATGACATCGGCAACGCCCGACGGGTGGTTCTCGGCGTGAAAATCTGGCAGCCAATTATGCAGCGGAAACAATGGCAGTTTGACGGCAAACGCAGCCACAAAACCCAGGAACAACCAAGTCTGAGTCTCGAGGTCAAGTTGCGAGGTGCGTCCGAACAACTCGAGGAAGTCAAAGCTTGGCGAGTTGGTGTAAAGCTTGGTGGCGATGATGCTGACGAGCATTAAAAGACCGCCAAAAATCGTGTAGAGCGCCATTTTTGTTAGAGCACGTACTCGGTTTTTGCGCCCGTACAAACCGAGCATAAACAAGCTTGGCACAAGGGTCGCCTCGAAGAAGACGTAAAACAAAATTAAATCTCGAGCCGCGAAAATACCGAGCAAACCTGTGAGCATGGCGAGGGCGAGAGGGTACATGCCATCGCTTTGCTGGCTGTCTTTGCGGAATGAAAAGTAAATCAGGGTGATTGAAGTCATGAGCGTGGCGACCAGCGCCAGCAGCAAACTTGGACCGTCGAAGGTCACGCTGTAAAACACGCCAGCGCCAGGAATCCAAGGGGTGCGGAATACCGTGTCAATCTTGGCAATCCAAACCACGGCGGTCAGTGCGAACGAAGCCAGCGCCGCAAAAATTGAAACTGAAGCTCGAGCTTGACCACGCAAAAACAGCGCAATCAGGGCGAACAGGAGCGGGATGAAAATAATCAGGTGAATCATGCGAAGCTCCTTAACGCCAAGTACCCGACCAGAATCGCCGTCCCGAGCAGCACTGCAATCGCGTAAGCTCGGACGAAACCCGATTGCCAGACGCTGAGGCTGGCTCCCGCCTCGGCTGTCCCGTTGGCAATTGCGCCAATGCCACGATCCAAACCGTGCGTGTCGGCAAGCTCGAGTTGTTCTGAAACAAATTTGGCGGGAGCAGAAACAGCAATGTCATAGGTTTGATCCAGGAACAAGGCTTTGCGTGAGGCGTTGCCAAATCGTGTGGCAATCCAACCCGCGCTGTTCACACCGTCCCTGGCGATAATCCATCTCGAGAACAAAATGCCGCCAACGGCTGCTGCCAGTGCCAGCACTATCAAGATCGCTTCGCCCCACAATGGAATTTCACGGAAACCAAGTGCGTTCGGTGCGGCTTCCTCGAGAAAACCTTCGAGCCAGTTGACGTTCTTGCCGAGGAAATGCGGCAGTCCAATAAAGCCACCGACCACGCTGAGCACCGCCAAAATCCAAAGTGGTACTGTCATGACGCTCGAGCTTTCGTGCGGATGCGCGTGACCACGGTACGTTCCCAAGAAAACCAGGGTGTACCAACGCCACATGTAACCAGCCGTCAGGAACGCCACGATCAAACCGATTGCCCAGATCAGATAACCGCTAAATTCGCCACCAAAAGGTGAGGTAAAGGCGCTCGAGAGAATCGCGTCTTTGCTGAAGAAACCCGCGAGCGGAATGATGCCCGCGATTGCCAGTGTGCCGATGAGCGAAACGATGTGTGTTGTCGGCAATTTCTCGCGCAAACCACCCATTTGACGAACGTCTTGTTCGCCGTCGAGGGCATGAATCACGCTGCCGCTCGAGAGAAACAACAGAGCTTTAAAGAACGCGTGGGTTGCCACGTGAAAGATTCCGACCCAGTATGCGCCAGAACCCACGGCAATAAACATGTAACCGAGTTGCGAAACGGTGGAGTACGCCAGAATCTTCTTGATGTCGGTTTGCGCAATTGCGGAAAGTGCTCCATAAACTGCTGTCAGTGCGCCAATCCACATCACCCAACTCGAGGCTCCTGGGGCATTGGCGAAAATACCGTGAGAGCGTGCGACCAAGTACACGCCAGCCGTGACCATCGTGGCGGCGTGAATCAAAGCCGATACGGGCGTTGGACCCGCCATCGCATCGGGCAACCAAGTCGAAAGTGGCAATTGCGCACTTTTACCAGCCGCACCCAGCAGCAAGAACAACGCCGCAAGCTCGAGCGGCGGTGATCCAAACGCGATACCCGTGCTGATCGTGGTCACATTCGGAATCACGACACTGCCGAAACTCGAGTTGATCTCGTGAATGTTGAGCGTGTGAAAAGTCATGAACAGCAAGAACATGCCCAGCATCAAAAACGCATCACCGATGCGGTTGACGATAAAGGCTTTACGTGCAGCATCCGAATTCTTGCGGTCTGCGTACCAAAAACCAATCAGCAGGTACGAGGCAACACCCACGCCCTCCCAGCCGATAAACAAGACAGGGTACGAATCGGCGAGCACCAAAATCAGCATCATGGAAATAAAGAAATTCAGGTACGCGAAGAACCTCGAGAAACCCGTATCACCGTGCATGTATCCAATGGCGAAAACATGAATTAAAAAGCCAATGCCCGTGATGATTAAGGTCATGATGCTCGAGAGATGATCGAGGGCGAAACCAAATTGCAAGGGCTTGCTGACGAGTTGCCCTTTCTCGAGCACCCAGATTGGCAGGAAATCCCAACGCAAGGTATTTAACAGTGGTTCTTTCATCGGGGAAACTTGCACAAAACCAATGACCGCCAGCGCGAACGACAAAAACACCAAGCTCGAGGCGATGATGCCAGGCATGGGTTCTTTCATGTTCTTGCCCCAGACGATCAGCACAAACCAGCCCAGTAATGGCAGCACGGGCATTAAAGCGAAAAGATTATGATTGAAGTCCACAATTATCCTCTAAGGCTCGAGAGCACATCTACATTTGTAGTCGGACGCTTCTTGAAAATAGCCACGATGATGCCCAGACCAATCGCCACCTCGGCGGCGGCAAGGGTCAAAATAATAAACACGGCACTTTGCGCGATCAGATCACCCCAAGCTCGAGAGAACGCCACGAGCGCCAAGTTCGCGGCGTTCAGCATCAACTCGACGCACAAGAACATCTGAATGGCAGAGCGGCGCGTCAAAAACCCAACCGCGCCAATTGAAAATAAAATCGCGGCAAGCGCAATGTAATACTGCGTTTCGACCATGTTATGCCACCACCTTTGCAGGATTGCTCGAGATTTCGTCGCTATAAGCATTGTCGGTGGCAAGCTCAGAGGTTGTCTCGAGCGCCTCAAAGTGGGCGGGTTGACGATGCACCAATGACACCGCACCGATAGCCGCGATAAGCAGCAGAATGCTGACCGCCTCAAATGGCAGCAAGAACTTGGTGAACAACGTCTCGCCAATTGCGCCAGGCGTACCACCTTGAAGGGCTGCGGTTGCCGTCTCGAGGTTCTTCGGGGCTTTGAACTGAAAGGCTGTGAATGCCAGCGCCGCCGCCAGGACGATGCCGCCCGCAATTGCCACGGGTTGAACCCAAGGCAGTGGGTCAGCGCCCGACATTTGCGACTCGTTTAAAAGCATAAT
>JANLWR010000435.1:0-4731 GCA_031364625.1 Deinococcales bacterium
TAACCCAAGGCGCGAGATATTCAAAAAGCGAGCGGTCAGTCAAAACCCGAGCCTTTCCAAAAGGCTGTGGCTTAAAAAACAAACGTTAAGGAACTGGGATTTAATAACTTCTTGGTTCTAAAACGCACCTAGCGGGCAGAACCGCTTCCCGATTTCGCGGGAAGGGTGAACACAAGCGACCATGCCCGCAAGGTGCAAGTTAATGGTCAAGAAGGTTCACCCCTACACAACAATGTTTTTGTAGGGGCGCAGCTTGCGACCCAAGCCCGTGAGGTGCTGCTTTAAGGGTCAAGAAGCAGCGCCCTTGCATTTACGGATTTTATTTCGTACCAATTCCTAACCAAACCAAGTTCGATCAATCCCCGCCTCGTCGGGTTATGCTGGACACGCTTTGGATATTCTGCAAACCGCCCATGAAGCCTTGGAAAAAGGCGACTTTGAAACTGCCTTTGAAACCCTCGAGAAAGGCGCTAGAAGCAGTCGTGACCCGCGCATTGCCGCGCTGTGCGACCTCGAGATGGCGGGCATTTACACCCTGTACGGACGTGAAGGCATTGAGGGTTCGTCGCAGAGTTTGTCGAACGCGGTCTTGAGCAATCCGCTTTTGCGGCAAGACCCGACTTACATGGCGCTGCGAGCGGCGAACATCGCGTTCACGCTCGAGTTGGAAGCGTTTGAATTGGGTGAACGGATTGCGGACAACGAACCGCGCAAAACAAGGGCGCTCGAGCTGGCGGCACAGTCACGCGGCGGCACGAGTGTTGCCAAGTTTCATGCGGTCAGTGCGCTGGTGACACTTGGGGAACCCGAAACCGCACTCGAGTTGCTTGACGGCATTGTGCTCGAGGAACTGCCTGCATTCTTGCGTTGGCGTTATTGGTCGTGGCGGGGCGGGGCGCTCGAGGGTTTGTCACGCTGGCGTGAGGCGGAACAGGCGTATAGTCACGGGGCAGATTTGACTTTCGGCACGGACAAAGCCGCGCTGTTGATGGATCAAGCCGCCATGCTCTTAGAGCTTGAAGAACCCTTTGAAGCCCTGATTACCCTCGAGCAAGTCGCGGGTTTGTACAACAACCTCGAGCCAGCGCTTGAAGCTGCCAGCCGCCTGCATTTGGAGGCTCGAGCGCACCTGGCACTCGACAACCCCAGCCTCGCCCGAGAACGCGCTGAACTGGCTCGAGCTTTAGAGGATGAGGTGGGCGAACCGAGTTTTGGCGTGGCGCTGGTGCACGGGCAATCGCTGGCGGCAATGGCAGACATGCCAGGCGCACTGGCGGCGTTCTCTCGGGCGGTACAACTCGCGCCAGCCGCCGATAAATCTTACGCGCTTCACGAGATGGGTTTGGCGCAAATGGACGCTGGGCTGCCCGAAGAATCCAGAAGCAGTTTGAATGCCGCGCTGCTTGACAACGAATACCCGTACAAAGCCGAAGTCCTCGCCGATCTTGCCGAACTCGAGTATCGGCTGGGGGATTTTGACGCCACCGAACGCCAAGCCACACTCGCCTTAGAGGCTGGTGCGATCATTCCAGCCAGTTTGCTGCTCGCCAATATTGCTTACGAATACTACCGTCTTGATGATGCGCTCGAGCATTACAACCGCGTGCTCGAGTTTGCGCCAGAAGCCAGCCGCGACTGGGTTCTGGCGCATCAAATGATTGCCGATACCTTCGTGCAACTCGGTTGGCGCGAACCAAACCGTATTCTGTACCACGCGCAAATTGCCCTACCGCACCTCGAGCCTTCAGATGAATGGGCGGTCACGCTCGAGGGATACATTCAAAAAGCGAATACCTTGCTTGGCTCGAGCGGCGGACGGACGTTGAATTAAGGGCGCATTGCCATGCGCCCCTACAAGTTCCAGTTCTGAATTTGTCGCGCCGCCTCGTAAGCCGCAATCCCGACACTGACCGATAAATTCAGGCTGTGAAAACGGTGGTCATCTCGAGGTTTAAGTTCCGCCCCTGGCATGGGAATGTTGAGGCACGGGTAAGAATTGAGAATCTCGAGTGGTAAACCGTCAGATTCGCGTCCAAAGACCAGGTAATCGTTTAGCTGGAATTCGACTCGGGTGTAAACGCTCGCGCCCTTATCGGAGAACAACCAGATTCGGGCAGTGCTGGGCAGTGACGCGATAAACGCTTCCCAAGATTCGTGCTCGAGCATCTGTGAATCCTCGAGATACCCCATGCTGGCGCGACGCGCATCTTTGCCGATGCTGTCAAAACCATACGGTTTGATCAGGTGCAATTTGGCGGTCAGCATGGCGCAAGTGCGAGCAATCGCGCCAGTGTTATGCGGATTTTCGGGTCGGAACAAAACAACATTCAGCATCGAAAAAGAGTTTGACACGTGCTGGCAGACTTGAACAACGTTAAAGGTTTAACCATACAAAACTTACCGCAAATTTGAAGCCAAGCTTTGAACAATACCCAGTTCGTCCGCGTTTAATTCCGCAGGGGCGACATAACCCGTGTGGCTCGAGAAGGCATCTTTAAACGTGTTGACTTTGACGTTTAAAACACTGCGCTGAATGTTGGTGGCGCCAGAAAAATCTGAGATGGTTTGAATGGTTGTTTCAGGCTTGCCGATCAGGTCAGCATAATTGACCAGCAGCACGTTTTCATGGTCTTTTAAATTCAGCACAAACTCGAGGTTTCGCGTCCAAGAAACACAAAATTCTCGCAATTCCTCGAGCGAGCCAAGGTTGCCCCTGGCTTTATCGGATTTGACGCAATCCAGCAAATCGCGGTGAATGTAGAGCAATTTAAAACCGGGCATCATTTGCCGCAAAGCGTTCAAGACGGCGGGCGTCCAGCCAGGGTATTTGAAACCCCAAACGGGTCGGTTCATCTCGAGCGCGGCGAGACGGCAGTAATCGATGCCCGCAAAACAGGCGTTGCCGAGAGCGCTTAAATAGCCGTCCAGATTGGGCATCAAATCAAGAATCCAATCGTCGACCTGTCCTTGCTTGAACGCCGCCAAACTCGAGTCAAGCTTCGCACGGTTGAACTGGTACATCATGGCGCGGTTGATAAAAAAGTTCAGGTACAAATCCAGGTCGCTCGAGCAGACCTCGCCGTAAACAATGGCGTTGTCGCTCGAGCAGAGCAGGCGTTGCAAAAGGGTTGTGCCTGAACGGGTGGTTGGCGAGGAAATGACAATCGGGCAAAGCGTTGAAATTCCTTGCGGCAGTGAAGATAAACCTGGCGGCATCATGTCCTTTCATCTCGAGGTGTGAGGTGCTTGGTGATGAGTTTACCGCGAATTCACAGTTTGGTTTTCAGCACTTGTGCTACGCTCGAGGTCAGATGAAACCCTGGTTGATTTGGTTGATCTTGGCGGCGCTGATACCATTTGTGGTGTTTGTCGCTCGAGGTGTGATTCAAGTCAGTGTTGGGGATGTCAGCATCAATCCTGCCGATGCGGTGCGTTTCCCTGATGTGACAGGCTCGAATCTCGAGGGTCGAAAGTACAAGCTTCCGAATGATTTCGAGGGCGAATTGAACATTGTGGCGTTGGTCTTTTTTGGCAATCATCAATCGTGGGTGAATTCATGGATTTTAACTGCCAGCAAGCTCACCAAAGCCAATCCAAAACTGCGTTTTTACGAGATCCCAACGCTCACCAACGACAACAAACCATTCCGAGGACTTATTGATGGCATCATGCACTCGGGCATTTCGGACAAAGCCGCTCGAGAGGTAACGATTACCTTGTACTTGGATCGCGTACAATTCTTAAAGACGGCTGGCTTGCCGCATGATCGCACCATTTACATTCTGTTGGTCAACCGCCAAGGCAAGATTTTATGGCGTGGTGACGGTGTTTTCACCCCTGAACTGGGTGCATCACTCGAGCAAGCAATCGCGGCGAATTCTTAAGCCTATGGCATCTTCTGAACGAGTCCGTGAAATTTACCAGCGTTACGCCGCGAATTACGATGCGTCCTTGCGTTCAAACACACTCGAGGACATGCGAGCCAATCTCTTCGCTAGGGCAAGTGGTGATGTGCTCGAGCTTGGAATTGGCACTGGAGCAACCTTAAAACATTACATTGGCATCTCGAGTTTAACGGGTTTAGATTTGAGCGAATCCATGCTTGCCAGAGCGCGTGAAAAAGCCAAAAATGTTGCGTTCAAAACCGATTTGCGCGTCCAAGATTTTCAGACCCTCGAGTTTGAGAACGCCAGTTTTGACACCCTAACCAGTTCGCTTGGCTTATGCGGCATTCCTGATCCCGAACGCTTGTTTCTTGAGATTCGGCGCGTGTTAAAACCTGGTGGAAAACTTCTGGCACTCGAGCATGTACGCCCACCGAATGCGTTTCTGGGTTTGCTCTCCGATGCGATCAATCCTGTTTGGGATCATTTTATTGGCTGTCATCCAAACCGAAAAACCAAGAATTCACTCGAACAGGCTGGCTTCAAAGTTGAAATCCTCGAGCGACACTATTTGGGAATTCTGATCGCGCTCGAGTGTTCTTGATTGCAAGTTTACGAATCAGAATTTTCGCGCTTGAATTCCTCGAGCAACCTCGAGCCAGACTTTTGCGCCGCACCTGGAAGCTGTAACGCCTCGAGCAGCGCGTCTTCCCGGTTTTTAGGGACACTGACCTGCGCGTGGCTGTGAACCCCGTCCGAGCCAGGATGACGCCCGCCCCTAAAGACAAAAGCGGCAAGCAAGGTGGCGAGCGGCACAGCCAAAATAAGACCGATGCTGCCGACCAGG
>JANLWR010000446.1:0-2368 GCA_031364625.1 Deinococcales bacterium
CGTACCTGCCGCCGAAAGCGACCATGCCCGTTAGGTGCATTTTATGGTCAAGAATGGCGGATTTGGAGCGAAGCGCGAGTAGCCCGCCAGGTGCTGTCTTACGAGCAAGAAGCGGAAAATCCAAAATGCAGGCGGGAGGTACTTAGTAGAAATTAGCAGTTCATGGAAACACGTTGTTGACGGTATTTCGGCAGTGGTGTATTTAATAAATCCAGTCCCTGTTGACGTTTTGCGGGATTTTACACTTGGCGATACGAACTCGAGTTGATTGAAGCTCGAGTTTGTTAAATCAAACCAAAATGCGAAAGAGTATCTGTTTTGATCGGGGCAGAGAAAGCACACAGCGCACTTTGTCCTAAACTAATCCCAGAATCGTTTGGGGGAATCTCGAGATTCGTCCAGACTTGCAGTTTATGTTCGGTTAGCTTCATGTGTATCAAATCGAGCAGCAAAGCGTTCTGCATCACCCCTCCCGACAACGCAACCGTATCCAAATTCTGCTTTTCGCAAAGTGCAAGCGCAGTCTGGAAAACACCGTGCGCTAACCCTGCGTGAAAGGCTCGAGCAATCTCGGATGGGCGACGTCCTCGAATGCGGTCTTGCACGATCTGCTCAAGGGCATCACGGTGACGAAGGACACGTCCGTCGAACCCGAATGGATACGCCTGAACTTGGGGGCTGTGCTGGGCGAGTTGCTCGAGCCAGATGGCAGCCTGTCCCTCGAACGTGATCTCGCGTGTGAAACCGCAGAGTGCCGCCACCGCATCGAACAACCGACCAGTGCTCGAGCTGGCATGGCAACGCACGCCTTGCCGCACCAGCTTGAGTGCCTTGAAATAACGGTCTGGGAAGTGAAATGGTGCTGCACTCAGATCGGGTGTCTCGAGATTGGCGAGAAATCCGGCGGCAGACTGCACGGGGAATCTGGCGGCAGCGCCCCCACCTGGAAGCATCACGGACTCGAGGTGTGCGATCCGCTCGAGATTGTTTAGGTTGCCAACAAAGAATTCGCCACCCCAGATTGTGCCGTCATCGCCGTAGCCTGTGCCGTCCAGGGCAATTCCAAGAACTCGAGTCTCGAAGGCTTGATGTTCTGCAAGTACCGAGGCGATGTGCGCCCGATGATGTTGGACTGCCACGTGGGCGCGGGCGGGCAACTCGAGGGCAAAGGCGCTCGAGTGGTAACTGGGGTGCAAGTCGTGAGCGACCAGGCAATCCTCGAGTTGCAATTCGTGCACCCTGCAGAGGTCGTATACGGTCTGTTCAAAGGCGCTGAAGGTCGCCTGATTTTCGAGATCGCCAAGGTGTTGACTGACAATAACTTGAGAGTTTACAGTGAGTGCAACTGTGTTCTTGAGGTCGCCCCCAACAGCCAGAATTGCTTGTTGGCTGGGCAATCGAGCCACTGCTGACGGGGCAAGACCTCGAGCGCGTCGCAAGACCACCCGATCAAATCTACTCGAGACGCGCATTACACTGTCATCCACATGGCGTGCGATGGCTCGCTGACCGATCAGAAAAGCGTCTGCAATACCGACAAGGCGTTCGAGCGCGTCCTGGTCTTGATACGCAATGGGTTCGCTTGAGCGGTTGGCGCTGGTCATGACCAGCACATCTGGTGCGCCGTAAGCAAAGAGCAGATGGTGCAGTGGCGTGTAGGGCAGCATCACACCCAGTTCGAGATATCCGGTTGCAACACCAGCCAACTCGAGTCGCGCGGGTGCAAGCACGATGGGTCGTGCAGGCGCGAGCAAAAGTGCTTGCACTTCAGGGGTCAGTTCAATCAGTTCCTTTGCCACCTCGAGGTCACGTGCCATCACAGCGAATGGTTTTTCTTTGCGAAATTTTCGTTCGCGCAAGCGTTGCACGGCATTTGCATCTCGAGCGTTACACGCGAGGTGATAGCCACCAATCCCTTTGATCGCCAGAATCTGACCTTCTTGCAGCAATTGAACCGCCTGAATCACTGTTTCATCGCCGTACACGGCTTGCGAGCCGTGATGGAGTTCCAGGTGAGGACCGCAGGCAGGGCAGGCGATGGGTTGGGCGTGAAAACGACGGTTGCTGGGATCGTTGTATTCGCGTTGGCAATCACTGCACATTGACCACTCACGCATGGTGGTGTGCTCGCGGTCGTAAGGCAGCTCGAGGATGATCGAATAACGCGGTCCACAATTGATGCAATTGATATACGGGTAGCCGAAACGCCGATCATTTGGGTCAAAAAGCTCATTCAAGCAATCGTCACAGACCGCCAAATCGGGCGAGATGCGCACGCTGGGGCGCTCGAGTTTGCTGCTTTTGAGAATGCTAAACTCGGCAAAACCCTCGGCTGGAACAGCCTCAACCTCGAGCGCTTCGATTCGTG
>JANLWR010000463.1:0-1530 GCA_031364625.1 Deinococcales bacterium
AATTTTGCGGGCTTACGGCGAGTTTGTCGGCTTGCGGTCAGGCTTTACGATCTACGACGATTCTGACCAGCTCGATGTCATGAAAGCCGCGCTCGAGGGCATTCCGAGCGCGAGCGAATTCAACCCAAGGTATTTGCGCAGCATCATTGACAAAGCCAAATCCAACCTTTGGACGCCAGAAGACCTGGCACGCGAGGGCGACGAGTGGATGTCGGGAATGCCCCGCGAGGTCGCAGTTGAAGGTTTCAGGCGTTACGAAAGCAGTATGCGCCGCACCAACGCGATTGATTTCGGTGATTTGCTGACCCTGACCGTCAAGCTTTTTAGGGAACAACCCGATATTCTCGAGAAAATACAGAACCGTGCGGTTTTTATTCATGTTGACGAGTATCAAGACACCAACAAAGCACAGTATGAGTTTGCCAAGTTGCTTTCTGGTAAATATAACAATCTTTTGGTCGTGGGAGATCCAGACCAGTCGATCTACAGATTTCGTGGCGCGGATATTCAAAACATTCTCGACTTTCAAAACGATTATTTGGACGCCGCCATTTACAGACTCGAGGAGAATTACCGCTCGAACGCCCGTATTTTGGCGGTGGCAAACAAACTGATCGAACAAAACTCGGAAAGGCTCGAGAAAGTCTTGCGTGCCGTCAAACCCGACGGCGAACCCGTGCGTTTGTACCGCGCCCCAGACCACCGCGCCGAAGCCGAATTTGTCGCGAACCGCATCGCGCATTTGCAAGCCACGGGCACAAGTTTGGATAAGATTGCGATTTTGTACCGCACCAACGCGCAATCACGGGTGCTCGAGGAACGGTTCATGCGTTCGCAAATTCCGGTGCGCTTGATTGGTGGCACAAGCTTTTACGAACGCCAAGAGATCAAAGACATGCTGGCATTCGCACGACTTGCCGTCAACACCACCGACGATCTGGCACTCAAACGCGCCCTGAAACGTCCGCGTCGCGGCATTGGCGACTCGAGCGTCGAAAAACTCGAGGTTTGGGCAAAAGCCAACAACACCAGTTTGCTGACCGCGTTCATTCAAGCCGATGAAATTCTCGAGCGCAGCGGTAAGAATGCTGCTGAATTTGCCAAGTTGATTCTCGAACTTTCAGAGTACGCCTCTGAGCACAGCGCCGAAGAATTCTTGAAATTGACCATCGACGCCACGGGTTATCTCGAGATGCTGAAAACCGAAATGAAAACCGCATCCAAAGCCGAAGCCGAGGCGAGAATCGAAAACTTGAACGAATTGGTGAATGCCGCCGCCGAATGGGACAGGGAAAACCACGGCAACATCGAGGCGTACCTGGACGACGCCATGCTGCTCTCGAACGTGGACGACGCCAAAACCAAACGCAACAACAAAGACGTACCCAAACAAGCCGTGACCTTCATGACCATGCACAACGCCAAAGGACTCGAGTTCGAAGAGGTCTTTATTGTCGGGCTGGAAGAAGGACTTTTACCGCACCGCTCGAGCATCGCCGAGGGCATTGCGGGGCTTGAAGAGGAACGCCG
>JANLWR010000480.1:0-3613 GCA_031364625.1 Deinococcales bacterium
CGCGCTCGAGTTCGCCTTGTTGCTCGAGTTTGGCAATCACGTTTTGTTGGTCTTGGCTGGTTCTGTTTTGCGAGAGCTTAAATTTCCCCTCTAAACGCGTGATGCTGATTTCAAATCCGACCAATTCGTTTTGCATTCCTGTCAAATATTTTTCGGACAATGCGTTCATATCCGCACTATGACCATGTTTTTCCATCAAGGCAATTAATTGTGCCCTGGTTTCATCGGCATTAAGTAAGCGTGGCGTGCCGTAAACATGGACAGTTGCATAATTCCAAGTTGGTACATTTGGGTGCTTTTCGTACCAGCGACTCGAGATCATGGCATGTTCGGCTTGGAACACCACCAGAACCTCTTTTGCAGTCTCAAAATGCTGCCATTGCGGGTTGGCTTTGGCAACGTGCGCGGTCAATGTTCGGGTTTGCTCGAGCGGCGTGAATGGAATGCTGGTGGCAAATGGGATTCCGTCTGGGGCGGTAATCAGCATGGCGAAGTTGAATTCGCGCATGACCTCCCAAAGCGGGGCTTCTTCGGTCACGGCATTAAAGGTTGGAATATACATGCAGATAGATTACACAACAATTGGTTCTTTAAAAAGATTTTGAAGCCCTTGGCTCAAGGTCTTCCTGGTCTATGCGGCGATATCGCCTCAAGCCATTCGAGATGGCGACCTAACGATATCAATTTTGCTGCTCGAGCCAGATTCTTCCAAGGCGTTTGATTCCCTCCTCGAGCATCAATTGGTCGCAGGCGGCGAAACTTAAACGCAGGTACGAACCAGGCGCTTCGGCTGGAAACCATGCCCTGCCCGCACTGACTTGCACGCCGGCGGTCGCGGCATGTTGGGCAAACAAGATTTCGTTTGTTCCCGCTGGAAGCTCGAGCCAGACACTGAAGCCACCTAACGGAACATGCGTCACTCGAGCTTGCGGAAAATATTTGGCGAGCGCAGCAAGTGTTGCATCTCTGCGTGCCCTCAGGCGGTCACGGAGGCGTTTGAGGTGCTTTTGCCAGCCCGAACTGGTGACCAGTTCCAAAGCGACCTCTTGAAGCTCCAGGCTGACAAAAAGATCATCGACGGCTCGGGTGGTGCGCAGACGGTTCATGACCGCGCCTTTGGCGATGACCGCCGCAACCCGCAAGCTGGGCGCGGCACATTTGGAGAGGCTGCGGATGTAAACCACGCGCCCTTCGCTTTGGGCGAACATTGGCGGCAGGGCAAGCCCTTCAAAGGTAAATTCTCTGGCGTAATCGTCTTCAATGATAAACGCTCCAGCCCTGGCGGCAACATCCAGCACAGCACGGCGGCGTTCCAACCCGAGGCTGGCGCCTGTGGGATTGGCATAAAGCGGTTGCAGGTACACGGCTCGAGCGCCAGTGTTTTTGAAGGCAACCTCGAGCAGGTCTGGGCGAATGCCTTCCTGGTCGGTTGGCACTGGCACGGCGCGAATGCCAGCCGATTGCGCGACCGCCAGAGCACCAAAATAGGTCGGGCTTTCAAACAAAATCGCCTCGCCTGGCGGCACAATCGCTCGCATGGTGCTCGAGACGGCGGCTTGCCCCCCAGGCACGATCAGCACGTCGTTTGCTCGAGCCTCACCGCCGACGGTTTGCGCAAACCATGCCCGAAGCGGCTCGAGTCCGTCCAGTGGCGCTCGCGCCCAAATGCCCGGTCGTCTGCCTGCGCGGGTCATGGCGGCTGCCAGCAAGGACAACGGTTGCAAACTTTCGTCCAAGTAACCGCTGCCGAGCGGAATATTCAAGGCGCTGGGCGGGCTGAGGAGGGTCTGAATTTCGTCGCTGACGATGGTTCTTGCGCCCAACGTCAGGCTTTGCCAACTCAGGTCGCTCGAGCCGAGGGTTTTGGCTGGCTCGGCTTTGAATGTGCCGTGACCGGGTTTGGTGACAATCAAACCTGCCCTGGCAAGGTGTGTGATGGCGCGTTGAACCGTGACCGGACTGGCTTTGTGACGTTTCGTCAGTTCCCGGACACTGGGGACTTGCATTCCTGGTGACAATCCCTCGAGTTCAGTTTGAATTTGAAAAGCCAGATGTTCGGAGGCTCGGATCGGTTTGCGCATTTCGCTTTGCATGGTGTTATCATAGAACATGAATAGACCCAGTAACGTTACTGTCCAAACTCGAGTAACACAAAGCATCCCTCAAGATCACAAACTCGACCTCGAAGGAACAGTTTACGCACTGCTGGGCATTCTGATGTTTTCAATGACCCTCACCGCATCAAGGGTGATTGTGCCAGTTTTGGGCGGCACGTTTGTTGGTTTGGGACGCGCCGTACTAGCCGCAGCCCTCGCCTCAATCGTCCTGATCTCGAGGCGCGAAAAATTTCCTGAACGCCGTTACTGGCGCTCGATTTGCATAACCGCTTTGGGCGTGGTTTTTGGTTTTCCTCTTCTCTCGAGCCTCGCCCTCAAGACCGTGCCAGCAATTCATGCCGTGGTGATTACAGGGCTTCTTCCAGCCATGACCGCCAGCCTCGCGGTGCTCCGAACTCGAGAACGTACCACTCCCCTATTCTGGGCGGCGGTGGCGCTCGGTGTGTTTGGTATTCTGGTGTTTGCTTTTATCGAAGGCGCGGGCGCTCCTCAACCTGCGGATTTATTGTTGTTTGGCGCTGGCTTGCTCGGCGCGGTTGGTTACGTCGAGGGCGGCATTCTGGCAAAAGAAATGGCTGGCTGGCGCGTCATCAGTTGGGCATTGATTTTTTCACTGCCATTTCTGCTTCCGCCCGTGTTGCTCAACCTCCCTTCACACATTCCCAGCGACCCAATGGTCTGGATTTGTTTTGCTTACGTTGGCGCAATCAGCATGTACCTCGGGTTTTTTGCCTGGTACAAAGGTCTGGCACTGGCTGGTATCGCCCGCTCGAGTGCATTGCAAGTTCTGCAACCACTTTTCAGCATGGTTTGGGCGGTGTTACTCCTTCACGAAGCGCTGCATGTCCAAACCATTTTTGCCGCCATCATCGTGATTGCCAGCGCGACCCTCTCGAGGTTTGCCCGACTGAGGGCAACAACATGAATCTCGAAGGTTTTTCGATTTCAATAGATAAAACCAAACTTGATCTCGAGATGATCTGCAATTTTCTCCAAAGCGCATACTGGGCAAATCAACGATCAACGGACACCATCTTAAAGTCACTCGAGCGTTCATTGTGCTTTGGTTTGTACCATGTTGACCAACAAATTGGTCTGGCTCGAGTCATCACGGATTTTGCGACTTTCGCGTACTTGTGCGATGTGTTTGTGCTCGAAGATTATCGAGGGCAAGGTCTTGGAAAGTTTTTGATGAAAACCGTGCTCGAGTATCCAGAATTAACGCAGCTCAGACGGTTTATGTTGGCGACTCGAGATGCGCATGGTTTGTATTCGCAGTCTGGTTTTGAAGGTTTGGCTGCTCCAGATCGGTGGATGGAACGGTTTAACCCAAACGCTTAAAACTCGAGATGTTCATTTTGGAACTTCACAAACACATTTGTCGTATAGATTCCTTGAGGTGCGCAAGAAACAATTGTCGCCCTTAAGGAAGTGATGTTCGTGGAATTGGTTATCAGTCGGCGCCTTTTAAAATGTTGTGCTAAAGTTTTTGATCG
>JANLWR010000518.1:0-3965 GCA_031364625.1 Deinococcales bacterium
GTCATTCGGTTCCTATTTTTCGGTGAGGGCGATACTGCACCCATGACCCGAGAGATTATTCGGCAGAACGAACCCAAGAAACGCCGTCGCCCTCGAGTTCATGTGGGTTGAGCACAGATTCTAAAATCGCGTTTGAACTGAAGTGGTCACTCGAGCGAGCACCAGCTTTATGTTGTTTCGTTTTGACTTTTGTTATGTTGAAATTGAAGATAAAAAATATGTAGACTTTTTGTAGAATTATGGGGGCAGGAATGGCGAAAGTTTTTCTCGATTTGGCAATGTCTCTGGACGGATTTATCTCTGGACCGAACAATGACGGCGGCGGACTTCATGATTGGTATTTTTCCGAAACGGGCAAAAGCCAGCACATCGTCGATGAACTTTTAAACAACATTGGCGCGATGATCCTTGGCAAAAAAACCTTCGGCATTCAACCAGACGGTTTTGACACACCCTACAAGATGCCCCATTTCGTGCTTTCCCACGAACCTCGAGCCACGATTGCTCGAGATGGGATGCAATTCATTTTCGTTTCCGACGGCATCGAAAGCGCCCTAAAGCAAGCCAAGGCTGCAGCCGGTGATAAGGATGTTTGCATTGCTGGCGGGGCTAACGTCGCGCAGCAGTTTTTAAAGGCTGGGTTGCTCGATGAAATTCAGATTCATCTTGTGCCCGTGATTCTTGGAGACGGATTGCGGCTCTTCGAGCATCTAGGAACAGACCGCATTGAACTCGAGCGGACACGGATTGTTGAAGCGCCGTTGGCAACCCACATTCGTTACCGTGTGAAAAAAAAGTAGTGAAGATTCATTGCTGAATCTCGAGCAATAAAAAGACGAAAGCAGTTGTGCCTTCGTCTTTTTTGCTTGCCAATTAAGCCTGTGGTTTTTGAGCATCCTCGAGCGCTTTGCCGACCATCTCTTGAATGTTGACATTCAGCGGTGTTTCTTCAACATGGAACAAGCTGATGCCTTCAATTTCGCTGGGCACAATAAAGTAAACGTTTGGTCCCGAGTTGATAATCATGACGTTGTTCAGTTCTTGCGCGGTTTTCAAGCCGCCCAACAATTGCACGGCGGCATTTGCCAAGTTCTGGGCTTCGTCTTTATTTTCGGCTTGACCCATCGCAATTTCGCGTCCCGATTTGGTTAATAACAGCAATTCGTACATGTATTTTCCTCCGAAACCCGAGTGTCTCTCGGGTGTTTGTTTCGCGCAAAAGACTATACCGTGCCTTTCGCAAATCTGCGAAGTTTTAAGGTACGCTCGAGTGGTGAACCCTGCTTTTGAAGTGGTCGAAAAAGCCATCAATTCTGGTCCAATTCCTGGGGCGAGCGTTGCTTTTGGGATCGGCTCAAACCTCGAGTTTGCTTGTTTTGGACGACTCTCGAGCGGTGCGGATTCTAATGCCGTGACGCTCGAGACTGTCTACGATTTGGCAAGTTTGACCAAAGTGCTTGTGACCGTGCCACTGCTTCTAAAATTGATTGAACAGGGAAGACTAGACCCTCGAGCGCCGCTGCTCGAGTTGCTGCCAGAAGTCAAAGGATTTCCGCTTCAGAACAGCACCATCCTCGAGTTGGTTTCGCACACTTCGGGTCTTCAGGCACTCTCAAAACTTCGTTTTTGGAAATTGCCCCGTCAAGCTGCGCTTGAGAAGGCTTTGTATGAACCGCTTCGTGAATCTCGAGAAATTCTGTACTCCGATCAGGGTTTTATTGTTTTGACTTACATCCTCGAGAAACTGTACGGCGCAAGATTGGACGTTGTTGTTCGAGATGAATTGTTCGCACCGCTCGGCTTGGGTTTGACGTATCGTCCAGAAATTGCCAGTTGTGCGCCAACAGAATTTGTGGTTGAGCGCGGCGGTTTGATCGTTGGACGGGTACATGACGAGAACACTGCCGCACTCGAGGGCGTTTCTGGTCATGCAGGATTGTTTGGCACGGCTGGGGATGTTGGACAATTCATCGCTTATTTGCTCGAGGGGCGCATTGTTGGCTCCAAAATGCTCGAGTTGATGGGTCATGAAATTGCCCGAAGCGAAAATGATGCTCGAGCTTTTGGTTGGATTTTGCAACACCAGAATTGGAGTGGCGGGCATCATGCCCCAAAAACTGCACTGGGTCACACTGGCTTTACGGGAACGGGCGCGTGGTTTGACCCCAAAACCCAGCAGATTCAGGTGCTCTTGACCAATCGCGTCAATCCATCACGTGATATCAGTTCTGGCATTCTCGAGTTGCGCCGCGAGTTTAACGATATTGCATGGCAAACTCAAGTTTAGCGGGTTGATTCGCGTTACACTTTTTCATGCAGCCTGTTGCCATGACCGCCGAAAACCCGTTTCAATCTCTGCTCGAGCCAACAAACACCAATCCAAGTTCGCCTGGGCTTCCAGAGGCATTCAGACTGGCATACGGAGGCGACTGGCTTGTCGATGCGCCGACAGATCGTCCGTATATCTATTCCAACTTTGTGCAATCCAGGGATGGAAGAATTTCGTTTGGCATTCCAGGGCAATCGGGTGGAGGAGAGGTATCGGACTTTAATTTTCACGACCAGTGGCTCATGGGTTTGCTTCGCGCTCGAGCCGACGCCGTGATCGTCGGTGATGTCACGTTAAAGATCGAACCAGACCACATTTGGACGCACCAGTACATTTGCCCAACAGAAACCGCTTTTGATGATTTGCGCTCGAGTTTTGGGTTAGCAATCAATCCCTTGCAAACATTTTTGTCGCTCGAGGGAGAATTTGACCCAAGCTTGCCCGTTTTTGCCCGATCTGACTTGCAGATCGTGATTTTTACCACCGCCAGAGGGCGAGAACGTGCTTCGAGTCTCGAGGGAGTTGCGGCAAAAGTTGATCTGCCAGAGGTTGGGACTGACACCGTTGATTTGCAGCGCGTCATGCAGGTTTTGCATCATGATTACAAGGTCAAAACCTTGCTCTGCGAGGGCGGACCAAGGGTGTACGGTTCGTTTGTGGCGGCAAAATTGATTGACGAAGAATTTCTAACGCTTTCGCCCGTCGTGATCGGACAAAACGCCGAGCGCACCAGACCAGGATTGATTGAAGGCATCGCATTCACACCAGAAAACGCGCCGCGTTCAATCCCAATTAGCATCAAACGGGCTGAAGATTATTTGTTCTTGCGCTCCAAACTCGAGTATCGCTAATCGACTTTTGTCGTACCAAACCAAGAATTGGCTAGCACCGTGTTTTCGCCAGTCTCGAGCACCTTTAACTTGCCAGGGTTCAGAAGTCCTTTGGGGTTGAACCGAGCGACACCGTTCAGTACGGCTTCACCAGACCACCTCGAGTCTTCATCCAAATAAAAGGTGTGCGGGTCTGCGACTTGCACCCCGATGGCTTCAAAAAAAGCTTGAATCTCAAACAATCGCTCGACAGTTGTAAATTTGATCAAAGGCAAACTCGCTGCGACCAGCACGCCGCCCTCAGAAATTCGTTCTCGAATAAACTCGAGGTGCATTAAGACCTCCTTGCCAAATTTGGCTTTGATGGCACGGACTTGCTCGAGCATCTTATCCACTTCAAAACGGGCTTGCGTGTACGTCCAAGAATGTTCGGCTTTCATCGCCCACAGGGTCGTGTGATTCCAGGTAAAGTCCGAGAGCGCAAAACTCGAGTGGTGGTATGTGGCGTGCGGGTTGAAGTAATCGAGTGTTCCCGCTAAAACTTTTGCTCGAGCTTCGAGCGTGTGACTTGCACCTTCCTCGAGTTCTAAAATCACAGCCGTTCTGCCGTCTTTCACCCCGCCAACCGCCTCGAGCGGTTTAAAATAGTTCGACATTGGCGCTTCAAAAATTCCAATTTCACGTTTTTTGAGGTTTGTGTTTTGCGCAATTTCTTGGGCAAAGGCAATAGCATTCTCGAGGGTCACAAACGAGAAAACGCTTTCCTCCCAGTTGGTGGCGGGCGCAAGCCGAATGGTCAATTCGGT
>JANLWR010000537.1:0-5301 GCA_031364625.1 Deinococcales bacterium
CTGCGCATCGACCGTCAGACAGGTGACAAAAAACTGCTGATCGCCGATACGCTCTCGCCACTCGTGCAGGGCTGTTTCGCCTCAAGCGACCCAAGCTCCGCCGCCAACGTCTGGTTGGGTGGACTGGCATATACGGTGCAGTTGTACTATGACTTTAGCGGTTATACCGACATGGCAATCGGTGTGGCAGCCATGCTCGGCATCACACTGCCCGAAAATTTTAACCATCCGTACACGGCGCTCAGCATCACCGAATTCTGGCAACGCTGGCACTTGTCACTCTCGAGTTTTTTAAAACGTTACGTCTATTTTTCGCTCGGCGGCAACCGCCAGTCTGAAATACGCACCTATTTAAACCTCCTGGCAACCATGCTGATCGGCGGTTTGTGGCACGGTGCAAACTGGACGTTTGTGCTCTGGGGGGCTTGGAATGGTGGGTTTTTGATGCTCGAGCGTTTCTTGAAAGACCGTTTTCAACGTCCTGCGCCACCTGCCTGGTATGCGCTGCCCAAAATGCTGGCGGTCGTGATTCTGGGGCGTTTCTTTTTTATCTCGAGCGACGCGGGGCAGGCGCTCGAGAAGTTCGCGGCGGCGTTTGGTTTGCGGGGTTGGGAACTGACCCACAATGCTGCGCTGGTCGCCACGCCAGAGCGTTTGACCGCCCTGTGTATTGGTTTGGCACTTTGTTACATCGCACCTCATTGGCACAAACTCGAGTTTCGTATTGCACTGGTCAGCCGCAGTCTGTTGCTGCCCGTGTTCTGGTTGGCGCTGGCGGTCGTCGCGGCACGCAGCGCTTCACCATTCCTGTATTTCCGTTTCTAGGAGGTTGTCATGTCTTATTCAAATCCTGTTTCTCAATTTCCATTCCTCTTGAATCCCAATCGTGCAACCAAAACCGTGCCCTCTAACATTGAGGCTCAAACCTCGAGCTTTAACCGTGTGTTCGCCGTCGGTTTTGGTCTGACCCTGATGGTTGGGGTCGGGCTGAGTGCCTTGACCCTGCACGGCATCGCTGCGGGTACGCCCCAAGAGTTCAACTCGAGGTTTGCCGACGCCCTGCCGATTCGTCAGAACCTGATTCAAAGTGTTAACGCCCTGCGTTACCGTTTTTTCCGAAGCGGCGACGACGCGGTTCAACTTGGGCAGGGCGGCTGGCTGTACCTGACTCAAGATGTCCAGCAACCTGCCAATGCCACCAAATCCTGGCAGACCCGAGCGGAGGCGGTGATTCGCCTTTCGACTGCACTGCAAGCGAGAGGGGTCAAACTGGTCATGGCGGTCAGTCCAAGCAAAGCCCGCATTCATCCCGAGCACTTGCTGGGCACGAAGTTGTCCAGTGACATGCAAGCAGGTTACGCAGGTTTTACCAATACCCTCGAGCGCGGCGGGGTCAGCGTGGTTCACCTCGAGACGGCACTCGGCGCAGCCGCAAAACGGCAGGAGGTCTACTACCGCACCGACACCCACTGGAACACGGCGGGCGCTCGAGTTGCGGCACGGGCGGTGGCACAAACGATTCGCAAGCTTGGGATTGACTTGCCTAGCGCCAGCTTCAAGACCAGCAAAGCCAGCCGCCAAGAACGCAGCGGCGACCTGATTCATCTGATGAGCCTGGATGCGCTCCAAAGCCCGTGGCGACCCGCCAGCGACATCGAAGCGATTGAACAAACCAAAAGCCTGGAGGCAGCCAATCAGGGCTTGCTGGGCGCACCCAGCAATGAGGTTGTCTTGGTTGGGACTTCGTACTGCCTGCGCGGCAATTTTCACGGGGCGCTTCAAGAATCTCTCGCTACAACGGTACTCAACCTTGCCAAAGAAGGTTCGGGCTTTGAGCGCCGCATGACGGCGTACCTGAACGACCCTGCCTTTAAAAATGCGCCGCCCAAGATTTTGATCTGGGAATTTAACGAGCGCTTTTTGTACCAACCCACCAGTGCAGATTTACCAAGCTTAAACCCGAGCACGTTGGCAATTCACCAATCCAAGTAAATCAATCACCCATCTCGAGCAACCTAGAAACCCCAAGGAGAAAGACATGAAAAAATTATGGTTTCTGGCTTTTTTAAGCGGCACTGCACTGGCGGCACCGCCACTGTATACGCCCGCACCTCCCGCCGATTCTGCGTTTGTGCGTTTTATCAACGCGACTCCAAACGTAAGTTCTGCCGCCATCGATGACACATCGTTGGCAGAACAACTCAAACCTGCCCAAGCCGGTGCGTACCGAATTTTCAAACAAGGCACGCACGTCCTGGTCAGCGGTGCAACCAAAACCAATGTAACGCTCGAGGCGGGCGGGTTTTACTCTGTGGCGTTGCTGGCGGGACACTGGTGGGTCAACCCTGACCGCAGTGCCTCGAGCTTGACCCAGTCGCGGTTGTCGGCGTACAACCTGTCCAAAGTTGACGTGGCGATCAAGACCAGCGACGGCAAACTTGCGGTCTGGAACAAGTTGCAACCCGAGCATTACGACATGATGGCGGTCAACCCGGTCAAGATCAAACTTGCCGTCAACGCTGGCACACAAAGCTTGCCACTGCCCGAAACCCAACTCGAGCCTAATGTTGCCTACAGCGTGATCGTTGTTGGGAACGCCAAAACCTTACGCACGACTTGGGTGCGCAACACCACGGAGGCACGCTGATGCGGCGCACTGGCTGGTTGGTTGGGCTGCTGTTTGGCGGTCTGGCGCTGGCGGGAACATTTGGGCAATTTCAGGACGCGGGTGTGGCGATGGGCAAAAACGGTTGGTTGTTTCATGTCGCCGAATACGGCGCGTACCAGAACGAAACACTAAATGACATGAGCGAAAAGTTAAACCTGATTGGTGCCGCCAGCGCCATGTTCAAACAAAAAGGCATTCAATTGGTGGTGGCGCTCGTGCCAGCCAAATTGCACGTTTACGAGAGCGAACTGCCCAGCGAATTCCCATTGACTGACACCATGCGCAGCCGTTACGCGCGGGCGCTCGAGGCACTGCGCAGCCAGGGTGTGACCGCCGTGGATTTGCTGACCCCATTGTTGGAGGGGAAAAAAGCCAAAGAGGAAAGCAAGTACCCCGTGTATCAGCGTCTGGATCATCACTTCTCGAGCCGAGGCGCATTGATTGCCGCCAAAGCCGTGGCGGATGTGGTGCAAAAAAACTTGAAGCCAACAGATTTGCCAAAAGCCAGCTTCAAGCTTCGTGCCATGCCGCCGGAAACTTATCAGGAATCGAGTTTGTTGCCGCGTCTGCCAGCATCACAACAGGGGCAGTACAAATCCGAAGCCTTCATTCCTTACGAACTTGAGCGGCTATCTGGCGGCAATGCGGGGCTGCTGGGCGGTAACGATGCCAAAGTGGTGCTGGTTGGGTCGTCGGCGTCCAAAGGCGGGCGTCAATGGCCCTTCGAGTACGGTTTGCCGTTTTACCTTTCTACCAATGTCATCAATGCTGCGCAGGTCGGGCACGGACCGTGGTTGCCGATGGAAAATTACTTGCGCGACCCCAGCTACCAGAACTCACCGCCCAAAGTGGTGATCTGGCAGTTGTGGGAAGCATTTTTGTTAAACGTCGATCAAGCCGCGCTGCCTCAGGACTGGGCGCTCACCCTGGGCGGTCTGATTCAGGACGGTTGTAAGGGTGCAGCTTTAAAACCGGTCGCAGCTAGCGGTTATCAAGAGTTTGTCTTGGGGTCAAGCAACCCAACCGATACCCTGGTGGTGAACCTCAGCAGCCCCAAGCTCGAGAAATTGCGTTTTGAAGTGATCGGCGCGACGAGCCGTAAAACCATGACCTCGCGCCTTGGGGTGGTGGGTCAAAATTACCGTCTTAAAATTCCACTGGCGCTGGACGGAGACACCGCGCAACGCGTGCGTTTGTACGCCGACACCAAAGCTTTGAAAGTCGCTGCCGCCAACAGTTGCGCTTTGGCTGGGGTTGCCAGCAAATTGCTCGAGCCAAACCCTGGAACGCAGTCCTTAACCGCTCAGACCGAACGGCTCGAATTGCAAGGTTTTGCTGACATCGAAACCAATGGTGTGCGCTGGGCGCTGGGACAAGAGACCAGCGTCGGTTTCTGGCGCTCGAGTACCCAAGCCGTGCAGTTAAATCTGGACGTGTTCAACCCAATTCAGGGGCAGGAAATCACGGTTTTATTCAACAACCAACCGATCAAAGTTTGGTCTGATTTACCGGCGGGCGAAAACCAGAAACATCAGTTGACTTTAACGCCCATCCGTGGTCGCAACATCTTGCAGTTGCGGGTCAAGGCGTTTAATGGTGCTGGCAGCGATTTTGCCGTAAATGATGTCAGACCGTTGTCGGTCATGTTTAACCAATTTGATCTGAGCTTTTAAAAGTTTTTTGAAGTGCAAATAAACTCGAGCCTCATCAATTTCTTGCAAGAGATTGGTGAGGCTCTTTGGAAAACAAAACGCAATCAGGTTTAAAGGGTATTTTCGAGTTGGGCTTGAATCCTCGAGTTGCCCATGAGCTTCAAAAACGTTTGAATCAATTTGGGATCAAAGTGTTTGCCACTAAATTCGAGCAAGTAATCGAGGGTTTTTGCTTGCGTCCAGGCTTTGCGGTAAGGTCGGTCAGAAATAAGGGCGTCGTACACGTCGATAATGGCAAATATTCTGGCTGACAGTGGAATCTCTTCGCCTTTGAGTCCCAGCGGATAACCGGTGCCGTCAAAACGTTCGTGATGGGCGTAAGGAATCTCCAAAGCGGGGCGCAAGAACGGTATTTTTGAGAGCCATTCGTGGGCGAGCACGGGGTGTTGTTGCATCAATTGCCATTCTGCAAGGTCGAGTTTGCCTGGTTTTAGCAACACACTGTCGGGGATGCCCAATTTTCCGATGTCATGGAGCAACGCACCTCGGCGCATTTGCAGCGTTTCGATTGCTTCCAAGCCCATTTGTTTTGCCATTTCAACGGTTAGCAACGTGACCCGTTGGCTGTGACCTTCGGTTTCATGATCGCGCAAGTCAATGGCTGCCGACAGGGCTTCGATGGTGGCGTCGTAAGCGTCCTCGAGTTCCTGACTTGCCGCCTGCAGGTCGGTGTAAAGCCTCGAGTTTTCGATGGCGATGGCGGCTTGGACTGAAAGGGCTTGCAAAAAGGTTTCCCAGTTGCTGCCAAAGTCTGTTTTGCTGCGGCTGAACAGTTCCAGGACGCCTTGTAAACCATGACTTGACCAGAGCGGAATGGACCAGCATGAGATGAACTGTTCAGTTGCCCAGTGCGGTTGGCTTTCGGTGCTTGGCGTGCGGCTGTCAAGGTTGCCGACGTGCATGATTTTGCGGTCGAGCGCG
>JANLWR010000558.1:0-2623 GCA_031364625.1 Deinococcales bacterium
GCGAGGCGCAGCGTATTCGACTTGCTACCCAAGTCGGTTCAGGTTTGACGGGCGTGTTGTACGTGCTCGACGAACCCAGCATTGGCTTGCACCCCAAAGACAACGAACGATTGCTCGTGACCCTGAAAAACTTGCGCGACCTCGGCAACACCCTGATCGTGGTCGAACACGACGAGGACACCATCCGCCATGCCGACTGGGTGGTGGATTTGGGACCAGGCGCGGGCATTCACGGTGGGCATATCGTCTCTGAGGGAACACCAACGCACGTTGCCAACGACCCAAAATCGTTGACGGGCGCGTACTTGCGGCTCGAGAAATTTGTTCCCATCCCCTCGAGTCGCCGCAAAGGAAACGGCAAGTTCCTGCGCGTGAAGGGTGCGAAAGAGCACAACCTGAAAAACGTCAGCGTCGCCATTCCACTTGGCACTATGACCGTGATTACCGGTCCGAGCGGGTCGGGCAAAAGCACCCTCGTTCACGACATTCTGCACGCCGTGCTGGCAAAAGAACTCAACCGTGCCAAAACCACGCCAGGACGCTTTGAAAGCCTGGTCGGACTCGAGAACCTCGACAAAGTGATCCAGATCGACCAGTCGCCCATTGGACGCACGCCGCGCAGCAACCCAGCCACCTACACGGGCGCGTTCACCGACATCCGCGATTTGTTCACTCGAGCGCCCGAAGCCAGAAAACGCGGTTACGGACCCGGGCGCTTTAGTTTCAACGTCAAAGGTGGACGTTGCGAGGCGTGCAGCGGCGACGGTACGGTCAAAATTGAGATGAACTTCCTGCCCGACATTTACGTCTCCTGCGAGGTCTGCAAGGGAGCGAGGTACAACAAAGAAACGCTCGAGGTCAAAGTCAAAGGCAAATCCATTGCCGAAGTGCTCGACATGACCGTGGCGGAAGGACTCGAGTATTTTGCCAACATTCCAAGCGTGCAACGAAAACTGCAACTGATGCAGGACGTGGGCTTGGATTACATCAAACTTGGGCAGTCAAGCCCCACGCTGTCCGGTGGCGAGGCGCAACGCATCAAACTCGCCTCTGAGCTGAGCAAACGCGCCACGGGCAAAACCATTTACATTCTGGACGAACCCACCACGGGCTTGCATTTTGAAGACGTGCGAAAATTACTCGAGGTGCTGCAACGCCTGGTCGAAGCGGGCAACACGCTGGTCGTGATCGAACATAACCTCGAGGTGATTAAAACCGCCGATTGGATTGTCGATTTGGGACCCGAAGGCGGCGACAGGGGCGGCGAGATCGTTGTTGAGGGTACACCAGAAGCGGTGGCGCAACACAAGAGCAGTCACACCGCCAGGTACTTGAAACACGCGCTCGAGAATACGCCAAGTGCGAAAGTGATTAAGACCAAAGGGAAGCTCGAGAAACTTGCGGCAGATTGAGGATGGATTCTGAAGTCTAGAGTTTTGCTATTTAGTTTTCTAACCACAAACGAAATACATTAAAGACAGGATTGGTAAAATAGATTCTGTCTTTAATGTATTTTATCTTACTAAGTGCTATTTTTGTACAATAAAAATTACTTTTCATTCCCTGAAGAGCCATAGTAAAATCCAGTAACAGTCCCAACTATGGCAATTATCGGCGCAAAAACACTACTGAAGTATTCTTTTAAGTCCGTTAAAGATATTTGATGAGATACTAAAGCGGCAAAAGAAGATACGGCTATTCCTGTTAGTAGCCAAAAAAAGCCCCTTGCAATGAAACCTCGAACTTGTTCTCGATCCTTATGCGGCTTGTAATCCTGCAAGGGTGCGAGGTGCGTAAGCGAAATCTCACCAGAACTTTCATCCGTAAAATCCTCTACTTTAGGTGCTTGCGAATTTTTTACACCTAAATCTTGAGTAGTTGTGCGTATCTTATTCTCATCTAATGTTTCGCTCATAAAATATGCAGCCTTAACGCAATACAAGTTGTTTCTTAACTACATTCTGGCTATCACCTATCAAAATATTGTTCCCATTTTCCACCTCGTCACTTAGGACTTTTTCTATAGCGATTGCCCGACGCAATACTTCGGTGACCGTTGAGCCACGACGTTCTGAGAGTTCTTTGAGAACTTTCAGGTCTTCCTCGAGTAAATTGAACGAAACCTTCACCTTATTTTTCATACTGCTCGCCTCCTGAATGGAACACCTCTACCAAATCAAACCCAAAAGCGTCATACGGTCAAGTGGTAAAGTAGTAAACCTTTGATCTATACACTGTTCATACTTTATACCTCGGAAATTAGAATACTCCACGAGTTTACTTAATACTGTGATTTGTGACCAAGGTACTTTGTTTTTATCGAATAGGACACAAAAATTGCCGAATCTTGGTGATTGCCAGCCCTCGCGTTTCGACACTATAATACCAAAAAGATACCTGTGTCTATACGCCATATACTTGAAATGTGGATTATCCTTCTGATAGAATATGCCTAGTACGGTTTCACGATCACATGCTATGCGGAAGGAAAAGCCCATGAGTTCAAAATTTCCTGATTCTCACGAAGAAACCGAATTGTACACGCGACTTAGAATCACCTACGACTACTTAAAAAACCGCGAATCTGAATGGGAGGCATTATTCACTTTGCCTTCGATGGCTT
>JANLWR010000575.1:0-4582 GCA_031364625.1 Deinococcales bacterium
CGGCGTGTATTCCGCCCCCGAAATCACGCCGATCAAGCGCACAATCTCGACTTCCAAACCGGTTTCTTCGCGGACTTCACGCACGCAAGCTTCTGCCACGGATTCACCAAGCTCGAGTCCGCCGCCCGGTAAATTCCAGAAACCATTGTCGCTGCGTTGTTGCAACAACACCCGCCCAGCCTCGTCACGAATGAAGGCTGTGGCGCTGACCCGCAGGCTGGTGGCAACCCCGCCGTAAGGTGGTTCGAGGTTCATTTTTTATTGATTTCAGACCGTACGTTCACGCTGGCTTGTTGCGACCAGAAGGCGGTCAGAATGACGGTTGGGATGAACAAGACGTTTAAACCAGCTTCGGTCTCAAAGAATTTGACACCTAACGCAATCAAGACCATCCGCAAGATCAACACGCCCGCGAATGCCAGCAGCACCTTCCACCAAGTTCGTTTCAGCACGGCAAAATAATTTGCCAGGGTAAATTCTTTCATGGCGGCTTTGAACGGGTGTTTTTGCGTCTCGAGTAGTTTTTGTTCTTCTTGACGGCGGCTTAATTTCTCTTCACGACGAGCGTTTCCCATAGTCTTTCAAGATTACCAAAATTTTTGCGGTCTGAACATATGGGTCATTTAAGCCTGTTCAAAACCAAACTTGGATGACATGATGATTCTCTATGACTGACTCGAGAATTCCGAGTGATGACCTCCAAACAGACATCACAAACCCAAACACCCACGCCGGTTTCGTTGCGATTGTGGGTAAGCCCAACGTCGGCAAATCCACGCTTCTGAACGCCATGATGGGCGTGAAGATTGCACCCGTCACAGATCGTCCTCAGACCACGCGGCGCGGCGTGCGTGGCATCTCCACCATTGAAAACCGTCAAGCGGTCTTTGTGGACACCCCAGGCGTTCACAAGCCCAAAGATGCGCTTGGCAAGTACATGAACGACGAAGTGCATTCTGCCCTGAGCGATGTGGACGCCGTGATCTGGGTGGTGGATTTGCGCCGACCCCCAGCCGATGAAGACGCGATGGTGGCTCGAGCCTTAAAAGGTTTTTTCAGACCACTCTGGGTGGTGGGCAACAAACTCGATGCGGCAAAATACCCGGATGAAGCCATGAGCCATTACATCAAGCTGCTCGAGCGAACCGAGTTTAATCAGGTGCGCTTAAGCGCCCAGAACGATTGGAATGCGGTGGCGGGACTGCTCGAGGAAGTGATGGCGGTGCTGCCCAGAAACCCATTTTTCTTTCCTGGTGCGGGCAAGTCAGATCAACCCAAAGAGGTTTGGGCTGCCGAATTGGTGCGCGAGGAAGCCATGAAAGCCCTGTACGAAGAACTGCCGTACACCGTGGCAACCCGTGTGACTTCTTGGGAGCAACGTGCGGACGGGATGCACATGATCCAAGCTGAAATCATCGTCGAAAAAATGCAGCACCGCAGCATGGTGATCGGCAAGGGCGGCGCGATGATCAAAAAAATTGGGCAACGCACCCGCAAGCAACTCGAGGTGTTTTTGTCGGCGCGGGTGTTCTTGGGTCTGGAAGTGATTGTGATTGCAGATTGGCGCAGCGATCAAGAGGCGTTGCGCGAACTGGGTTACGAATAAAATCTCGAGCATTTTGAACGGTTTGCTCGAATAGGCGCTTGTGCCGCTTTGAGTGCGAAAAATGTTGATCCAAATGGTACTTTTTGGCGATCAGGCAGCCTTTTGGAATTTGGCGTTCAATTTCTCGAGAAACGCGGGGATCACACCGTATTCGCGGGTAAATTGCTTGTTGATTCGATCCAGCTCGCGCAACCCAATTTTGGGTCCTTTGAGTTCAAAAGTGGCTCGGATCAGGTAATCGAAAACGATTTGGGTTTCCTCGGGATTGTCGCTTTGTTTGGTAAACTCGAGCATTCGTTCGGCACTTTCGACACAGGTTTTGAAATCGCGTTTTTCAAAACTTTCTTCGATCACCCCGATGCCAAATTTTAAGAGATTCCACTCCAGCGTGGCACGTTTCTCGAGCACCCATTCACTTTCAGAACTGGTCAAGAATTCGCCTTTATAACTCTCTAAAGCGCGTTTTAAGTTGCTCGAGCCACCCTGAACAATCTGGCGACTGACGTCCAGATAATCCCAGCCGAGTTGCGTTTCACCCAGGTCAAAACGGTAGGTGCGACTGGTGTCATCAAATGGAATGGATGCCCCCGGAATGTGCTGTTTGATTTCGTTGCGGATCAAATGAAAATAGCGTTTGGCGGCTTCGGGAAGTTTTTCGGCAAACACGTTCGAGATGATTTGCTCGAGGCTCGAACGTGGATTGCTCAGAATGTAGGTGATGACTTCAATAGAGACTGCCAGTCCAGCGTTCAGTTTTACTTTTTGACCGTTCAAGTTCAGTGCCACACCACCCAAAGAACGAATTTGCAAGGTTGTTGTGGTTTGTCCTTTTAAAGCCTGCCAATCTTCACGCAGGCAGTACGCGTAACTGCCAATTTCCAAGGCTAAGATTTGCTCGAGTACCATCGGTAAACCACGAAGCTCGAGCGTGATGGCTGCACCAATACCGAGTGCGTTTCGTACGTCGGTGGCAGCATCAATAAACAACATGGCGGTGGATTCGCAACCTTGACGCAGGTGGGCTTCTGCCATGTGCAAACGCGCCCAGCCGGTTTCGCGCTCGAGTTGCAGGTCTTCAAAACCGGTAATGGCTTCCTGAAGCAGCGAAAGACCCTTGGGTTGCCCTGAACGCACCAGCAATGCACCTTCGCGCAAGTTGGTGTAAGCCAGCATTTTGACGCCATTTGACAGCAACCTGGCTCGAGCCAAATGCTTTCTGGCGTCTGAGAACATTTCGTTGTTGGTGCAGATGCTACTGGCTCCGATTTGGGCGTAAAATTCGGTTTCGGATTCACCTACGGCTTCGCTTAAACCAATACTTTCTTTGTATAAACCCAGTGCTTTGACATAATCACCTTGCGCCCTTGCCAGTTGCCCAAGATAGTAATGCAGTACAGGTCGGATGACGGGTGATTGTTCTGATTCTTTAAGGGCAATGTCCAGGTCGTGTTGTGCGCCTTCAAACTCGCCAAGGTAAGTTTGGCACAGACCATGATTGGCAAGAGCATAACTGCGTCCGGATTGGTTTGGCGTGTTCAGGGCTTGACGAAAATGATTTTTGGCTTGAGAAACATAACCCCTGATGCTGAGGATCATGCCGAGCATGTAAGTCATGTTTGGAATGAGATTTTTGGCGTTCGCATCGCTTGTGGCAAGATTCATTGCCATTTGAAATGAGGCTTGAGCTTCACTGAGCCTGCCCAGTTGATAGTAAGTAATGCCCCATTCTCGAGCCAGCAAGACCAGATCAAATTCTGAGAGTTTGGATTTGTCGAGCTGAGTTAGGATTTTTTCACAACTGTCGATTTCGTTGGACATTCGGTAGACGATTGAAAGTTCGATGTTGGCTTCATTGCAACCTGCATGAATTGCCGCCAGAAGAAGCTGTTTGGCGTCATTGGGTTGCTGCAAATAGAGCAGACATGTGGCAGCGAAACGCATGTCTTTCGGCGTTGGATGCTCGAGTGACTGGTAAAGTTGCCAACCCAAAGCATAATTCCCCAAAAGGGTGCTTTCCAGAATTGGATTTGTACCTGTGCTCATGGTGCTCCTATATACAAAGACTCTACTGCCTGAATAAATCCTGGGGTGGTCAAGATTATCTTAATGACACCTTCAAAGGAGGCTTTATGCAAAAGAAACGTAATTTGGTTTTGGTACTGATTGCATTGGTGAGCCTGGCTTCAAGTTTTGCCTTTGCTGATCCAGGCAGCGGTTTTGGTCCGGGCGGTCGTGGCACTGGAACAGGCATTTGTAAGCACTGTAAGTGAAGACCCAATAAAAATAGCCTAAATTCATGTGTTGCACAGTAGTGTCGTACTTCTTTCACGGCGTCAATAACATAAAACTTACAGAGCGCACACCTCATAGCCTCGTCACTGAATTAAATTTCCTATACAAAGTTGTCATTTTTCCTATATAAAAATCACTGAATTCCTATACAAATCCTTGATTACAAACAATTACAGTGATGGCTATCAAAACAGGAGATGATGGTTTTGAAACAAGCAAAAATGATTATCGTGGCGTAACCTCTTCAATTGATTTCTTCCTGGCTGACTGCTTATCTGTGTGCTGAACGCTTCCCCATAAATCTAGAGAATCACGAGTCAATTGCACTATCTTCCAAACTGATTCCTGGATTTAACGCACGACAACCACAGAATAAGAGATCACTTTCAGCCTCTCCCTTTTTTCTCCAGTATCGACGCTTCCCCACGTGTGGTACTGGAGAGTATCAAAAGAACCAAACAGTTGGATGCGATGAAGCTCGCCTTTTATCCGGGCACCTTAAGACGAGTGGAGCAAGTGGTGCGACCGGCCAGAAGTAAACATGGAAATCCAAACCATGTCATGTTCCAGTTGAACGCTTCTAACAACCAGTCGAGCATCAACAGTTAAAGGTGACCAGAAACGGTGGTTTATGGATATTTCTGGCGCAATGCTCATCACGGCAAATGAAACTGGCTGGATTCA